>ONVT01000106.1 GCA_900321365.1 uncultured Eubacteriales bacterium
ACCGCCTCTGCGAGACACCATAGCAGGAGCGTCGCTGAGATCCACTGCTTACGGAGACTTAGCGTCCGGGGGAAGAGTGATACGCGATACGAATCCCCCGGACGCTTAGTCGGAGTTAGCAGTTAGCTCAGCGGGAGCGGGCTCTGGTGTCTCGCAGAGGCGGTTCCGCAGCCGCGGGAGTGGCGGGCCGCTGCACCAGATACGCTCAGTAATCGATGCCTTCCCACACGATATTTTTCCAGCGCACGGGATCGGTATCACCCTCCGTTGAGAAGCACAGGACCCTGGAATCAGGTCCGAGCTCCAGCTCCTTCCGGACATCCGCAAGCCCCTCTTCGAGCATGATGGAGGCAAATGCACCAAATGTCGCAGCCCCCGACTCGCCGGAGATCACATGAGGATCTTCCTTGAAGTTGCCCGCAAGCATGCGTATGCCCCGGCAGGTCATGAGATCATCCGCACTGACAAATCCGGTGGCGTGGTTCTTGAACAGGTCCCACCCAAGCTCACAGGGCTCTCCGCAGGCAAGGCCTGCCATGATGGAATCCATCTCTCCCGTGACAATCACTTTGGACCCGTCACCCTTCTGTGCTCCGCGGAACATGCAGTCGGCCTTGTTCGGCTCCACGACGATCATCTTCGGCGGATTGTCCGGGTACAGGGAGGCAAAGTATCCCACGCAGGATCCGGCCATCGCGCCGACCCCTGCCTGTACGAATACATGAGTCGGACGCTCACCGTACTGCTCCGCCGCCTCATCCGCCATAACCGCGTAGCCCTGCATGATCCACAGCGGGATATCTTCATAGCCGTCCCAGGAGGTATCCTGCACGATCACACCGTGCTCGTACTGGTCCGCCAGGCTGGCAGCCTTCCGGACGCACTCATCATAATTCAGATCCTCGACCGTAACCTCCGCACCGAGGGCGCGGATGTTGTCGACGCGGGACTGGCTGGTGCCCTTCGGCATCAGGATGATACACCGCTGTCCCAGCTCCCTTGCCGTCCAGGCGACTCCTCTCCCATGGTTTCCGTCCGTCGCGGAGATAAAGACCGCGCTTCCCAGCTTCTTCCGGAATTCATCCGACTTCAGGACGCTGTAGGGCAGATCCGTAATATCCATGCCCATCTCCTTTGCCAGATACTTTGCCATGGAGTAGGCGCCGCCGAGTACCTTGAAGGAATTCAGGCCGAACCGCCAGGACTCATCCTTTACGCAGATCCTCCCCACACCCAGATACTCTGCCATCTTCTTCAGGTCCTGAAGCGGAGTCTCCCTGTACTGGGGAAAGCTCCGGTGGAAGTTCCTCGCCTTCGTCACCTCCGGTTTGGACATCAGGGCCAGGTACGGATCATCTGTTTTCGGAAGATGGTTCGCTATATACTTCAGATTGATCGTTTTCATAGATAACCCCATTCAGCCTCCCCAAAAGGGGAGGCATTTACACTCACAAAATTATACCAGGCTTCTCGCTTCGATATAGTACCTCTTTTCGACCGCCTCACCCATGGAGAAGGTCTTTCTCGGAAGGGCGCCGTCCGATGCCACCGCAGGGAACAGAAGGAACTTGTCCATCGGCGGAAGCAGGAATCCGGCGTTCCCCTCTTTTGCAGCCAGAGAACGAACCGCGTCCTCACCATGGATATAATCAATCCGGTATCCTTTTTCCTGAACCAGAAGATCAAGCGCGTTCTGCAGCGCGCCGACCTCGATCTTTGAGGATGGCCGGTCGATCAGGAGAACCTTCTCCCATTCGGAGCACAGCACCGGGATCGCGAACTGACCTTCCTCAGCCTCCGTTCCTTTCTCCGCGATCGTGCAGCCTGCGCTCTGGGCGGACAGAATCGCCGCCGTCTCTTCTATAACCTGCGCGCCGGACGCTTTCCCTTCCGCAAAAATCACGCGGTGAATCGGCTCGAATACGATTCCCTCATCATGGATGTTCTCCAGCTCGCACAGCGCGTACCTTGCGGGATGGGAAGAACGCTCCTGCTCCGGAACACCTTTTTTGATCTCCTCCCAGTTTGCCTTCGCCGTGGCAAGGGAATGGTTGCCGTCGCCCATCGCCATGAGCATGGCCTTTCCGGAGCCATATTTCTCTTCCGCTTTGTCAAAGAGAGCGGACATCGCCTCCAGGGCCCCTTTCATCTTCTCCTCACTCAGGAAGGTTCCGGTAATATGCCCGCCGCCCAGCATCAGGTCCGTATCGTAGACCTTTTCTCCGCCTGCATTCTCCAGCGGCTCGATCACGGTCCGGTCCGGATCATCGATCAGGATCAGAATATGCGGAAGTTCCAGCATGGCGCCCCTGCGGATCTTCAGTCTTGGCGGAATCCTCTCGACAATCGTCTTCTCGGTCGAACGAATCAGAGAGCTTGCCCCGATGTTATAGTCAAATGCGTCCAGATCCACACAGATCACAAGGCCCAGCCGGCTCCTTCCCTCCGCGCTGCGTCTGACAAGAACGCAGCCCTTCGGGAGTGTCCTCAGGGTACCCTTCTCTACATACGACTCCATGGAGCTTCTGATCGCCGCGATCCGCTCCTCCTCATCCGGCTTCCCCAGATAAAACTCGGGAAGCATCAGTCTCAGCGTCGACGGGGCGTTGCCGACGATCTTTTCGGCCGACTGCCAGTAGGCAGGGTCCGACGTATACTGGTCACAGGCGACAACGGCCCATTTTCCGTAATCCGCCCCCTCCTTCGGAAGCATAATCTCCGGGATCCTTAATCCCAGTTTGTCCCAAGTATATGCCATATTATATCTCCAAAAAGCTGTTCGGATCTGTTCAGAAAGAACTCATGAATCCTCCGCAGTCTTCACAGGGTATTACTGAACAGCTCCTTACTGTCTGTAACCTTCACCACTTACCCAAACATCTCACGAATGATCTTGACGGTTTCCTCGCCGATCCGCTTCTGGGCTTCCTTCGTGGAGGCTCCGATGTGAGGCGTCATGGAAATCTTCGGATGATGAAGAAGCCTTTCATCTTTGCAGGGCTCCTCCGTGAAGACGTCAACCGCCGCGCCTGCCAGATGGCCGCTGTCAAGGGCATCGCACAGAGCTGTCGAATCAACCAGGATGCCGCGGGCGGTATTGATCAGAAATGCGCCATCCTTCATCAGCGCAATCTTCTCAGCCGTCAGGAGCGCCGGGGAATCCTTCTTCGCCGGCATGTGGAGAGAGACATAATCCGATTCTTTCAGGAGGTCATCCAGGCTCTTCCACTCATACGGAAGCTCCGCCTTCGGACCGCTTTGGTTGGTATAGATTACTTTCATGCCGAGAGCCTTCGCCCTGCTCGCGGTCTCCTGTGCGATCCGGCCCATTCCAATCAGGCCCAGGGTCTTTCCGCAAAGTTCAGTTCCCTTGTACGCCTTCTTCTCCCACTTCCCTTCCCGCATTGTCACATTCGCGGCATACAGGAAACGGGCAAGAGAGAACATATGCGCAATCGCGAGCTCTGCGACAGAAGCGCTGGATGCGGTGGGCGTATTGCTGACCGTAATCCCCCTCTCCCTGGCGTATGCGACATCGATGTTGTCCATGCCGACTCCGCCACGGATGATCAGCTTCAGCTTTCCGGCCTCGAGCGCCGAATCGATGACATTCTCGCGGACCTTTGTCGCAGAACGGACGACAAGGACATCGAATTCCTTTACCTTCTCCTTCAGTTCCTCTACTTCATAAAACTGCTGCACCACTTCATAGCCGGCATCCTCAAGCACCTTCACCGCAGACTTATCCATCCCGTCAGAAGCCAGTACACGTACCATTACGAATCCTCCTTTCCTCTCCCACATCATTTTTTTCAAGCCTGCCACCGGCCATCGAGTTCTCTCACGCAGCGCCTTCCTCTGCGCGGGCGCGTCTTCCAGCCGGAAGCTGCTTCCTGATCTGTGTTCTTCCGTATGAAGAGATGCCCCGCCCGGCAGATGGGCGGAGCGTATCGTTTTCTCTCAGCGGTTTGCCTTCTCGAAGTCCTTCATGAAGTCGATCAGGGCCTCAACGCCTTCCTTCGGCATCGCGTTGTAGATCGAAGCCCTCATGCCGCCGACCAGGCGGTGGCCCTTGAGGTTCGTGAAGCCACGCTCAACGGAAGCTGCGACAAACTTCTTGTCCAGCTCATCATCGCCCGTGCGGAATGTGACGTTCATCATCGAACGGCTGTCCTTCTGCACGCCGGACTTGTAGAAGTCGGTTGTCTCGAGGTAGTCGTACAGCAGGGCTGCCTTCTCCTCGTTCCTCTTCTTCATGTTCTCCAGTCCGCCGACATCGTTCAGGATCCAGTCAAGCACCAGTTTGCAGATATAGATCGAGTAGGTCGGAGGCGTATTGATCATCGAATCCTTGTCCGCCTGGGTCGCGTAATCCCAGATCTTCGGGCACAGATCGCTCTTGCCGCCCAGCAGGTCCTCGCGGACAATGACAACCGCAAATCCCGCGGGAGCCATGTTCTTCTGCGCTCCGCCGTAGATCATGCCGTATTTCGTCACATCCACCGGCTCGGAAAGAATGCAGGAGGAAAGGTCGGCGACCAGCGGAACGTTCCCGGTTTCCGGGAGCCAGTGCCACTTGGTTCCGAAGATGGTATTGTTCTCACAGATATGGACATAATCCGCGTCCGGATTCAGCGTCAGCTCTTCCTGTTTCGGGATCCTCGTGAAGTTCTCGGATTCCGTCGTCCCGGCGCACCTTGCGTCCTTCAGATATTTCTTTCCTTCCTTGAACGCGCCGCCGGAGAAGTTTCCGGTCACGATGTAGTCCGCGGTGCCGGTCTTTGCCAGATTGAGCGGGATCGCGGCGAACATGCCGGTTGCGCCGCCCTGGAGGAACAGCACCTTATAGTTGTCCGGAATGTTCATGACCTTGCGCAGATTCGCCTGGCAGTCGCTGATGATCTTGTCATAGACCTTGGAACGGTGGCTCATCTCCATGACGCTCATGCCGGAGCCTTCATAGTTGAGCATCTCTTTCTGCGCCCTGACAAGCACCGGCTCCGGAAGCATGGACGGGCCGGCGGAAAAGTTGTAAATCCTGTTCTCAAGCATAACTGATAGCACCTCCTGATAATGTGATTTTATTGTTTGTGTTTAAAGCATCGCGAGTACACCGCTCTCCTCGTTGAAAGCGTTGATCAGTTCATCCAGCTCTTTCGCCTGGTGATGGACCGCGTCCCAGGTTCCTTCCGTGTCGTACCACAGGGCGTTCAGGTCATCGACAACCATGCCCTGCTGTTCGACCCATGTATAATACTTCAGGTTGTGGACTCTCTTGCGCGCCGCGTAGGTCAGCTCCTCCAGACTGTCTGTCTTCAGGCCCAGCATATGCAGGTTGTGGTCAAGCTCGGCTGCCTGCACGCTGTAGGCACCATACATCTGGTTGAGTTCCTCGACCCGGCTGTTATACATCACGGCAGAATCCGTAAGGACCGTTCCGACCACATCATGCTCCGTGAGCTCGTAATACTTCGCCATCTTGATGCAGCAGAGCACATTCGCGATGCCGCTGATTCCAAGCCAGGTAAGTTTGGTGATCATCTCGTCATCCAGCCTCAGCTCACTGCTCAGATAAGCCTGTCCCTCGCGTGTGTTGAACAGGCGGAGCAGTCTCTGGGAGTCCTCGTCGTCAATCGCGATGACCATGTCGGTATTCTTCACGTTGTGGATCCACGGGACATGCTTGTCACCGATTCCCTCGATCCTGTGGCCGCCGAATCCGTTATTGAGTATCGTCGGGCATTGAAGCGCCTCTCCGACCGCCAGCTTCAGGTTCGGATACAGCTCCTTCAGGCGGTCGCCCGCAGACATGGTCCCGGCGGAACCGGAGGTAAAGCAGGCACCGGCAAACCGGTCTCCATCCCTCTTGATGGCCTCGAACACATCGGCAAGTGCATTGCCGGTGACATTGTAATGCCAGAGCGGGTTGCCCATCTCGGCGAACTGGTTGAAGATCATGTACTGCGGATCCTGCTTCAGTTCATTCGTCTTATCAAAGATCTCCTTGACGTTGCTCTCACAGCCGGGAGTCGCGATGACCTCCGCTCCGATCTCATGCAGCCAGTCGAAGCGCTCCTGGCTCATCTCCGCCGGAAGGATCGCCACACCCTTCGCGCCAAGCAGTGCTGAGTTAAATGCGCCGCCTCTGCAATAGTTGCCGGTGGACGGCCACACCGCCTTCTGCGCATCCACGTCAAACTGCCCGGTCACAAGTCTCGGCGCCAGGCATCCGAAGGAAGCGCCCACCTTGTGGCATCCGGTCGGGAACCATTTGCCGACCATTGCAACGATCCGGCAGGGAACGCCGGTCAGGGAAGACGGCAGTTCAATATAATTCGGGACACTGGTATACAGTCCGCCGCTCTCCTTTGGCTCATTCTTCCATGTAATGCGGAACAGGTTCAGGGGGTTCACATCCCAGAGCCCGGTCTTCTTCAGGCCTTCCTTCACCTTCTCCGGAGCATGCTCCGGATGGATCATCTGGTCGATGGTCGGGATCAGGATCTTATTCTCCTTCGCTTTCCTGATATTGTGCTGCAGGTTCTCCTTATTGACAGTAAGATCAATCTTTACCACGGAAATTACTCCTCCTGTTATGTAAATGTGATGGTCAGATACCTCTCAGCCGGAAAGGACTGACCGGTTCATTGTTTATAATATCAGCTGTGAATCATGGTCCCGGTATGTCCGCTGATGCCGTCCCTTGCCTTCTCCAGCAGGGTGATCAGGGCACGTCTTCCGGGTTTTGACCGGACAAAACGAACCGCCGCTTCCACCTTGGGAAGCATGGATCCGGGTGCGAATTCACCTGCTTCGATATACTTCTGCGCTTCTTCCACGCTCAGGTCGTCGAGTTCCATCTGATCTGGCTTCCCGAAATGAACCGCGACCTTCTCCACTGCAGTCAGGATGATCAGCGTGTCCGCGTCCACATCCTCGGCAAGCCTCTCCGCGGCGAAATCCTTGTCAATCACCGCCGCGGCTCCCTTGAGATGGTGCCCGTTCGTGCGGAACACAGGAATGCCACCGCCGCCGCACGCAACCACCACATGGTTGGTGTCGACCAGCGACCGGATGGTCTGGAGCTCGATGATGGAAACCGGCTGGGGAGAGGCGACGACGCGGCGGTATCCTCTTCCCGAGTCCTCAATGACGTTGTAGTCACGCTCCTTCACCAGCATGTCTGCCTCTTCCTTCGTCAGGAACGGGCCAATCGGCTTTGTCGGATGGAGAAAGGCCGGATCCTCCGGATCCACCTCGACCTGCGTGAGCACCGTCGCGACGCCGACGTCGATGCCGCGGTCCAGCATCTCCTCGCGCATGGCGTTCTGCAGGTCATACCCGATGTATCCCTGGCTCATCGCCACGCAGACAGACAGCGGAACCGTCACGTATTTCGACGGATCGGAACGGACCAGCTCGCTCATGGCGTTCTGGATCATGCCGACCTGGGGACCGTTCCCGTGGGCGATGACAACTTCATATCCCTCTTCGATCAGATCGGTGATCGCCTTCGCGGTTTCGCGGGTGGCAGTCATCTGCTCCGGAAGATTCTTCCCGAGCGCATTTCCGCCCAGGGCTATAACAACTCTGTGTGCCATAAGCAATGCCTCCTGTTGACATGTTTTCTGCCTGTACGACTTTAAGGCTTTTGGCGGCCGTACAGGCAGATGTTTTTACTGGAACAGCCTCGGCTGGTTTCTCTCAGCCAGGTGCTTCAGCGTTGCCTGCGGATCCTTGCATTTCGCGAGGAAGATCATCGCCGCGATCACGTAAGGCTTGTAGGACGCCTCTTTATACAGCGGATCGATATAGCGTTCAAACACGGATGCATCCACCTCGCCGGCCTCGCAGGAAACGCCGGTGATGTCGGCAGGCAGGCAGTGCAGGTAGAGGGCCTTGCCGTCCTTCGTCGTCTTCATGAGCTCCTCGCTGCAGGTCCAGTCCTTATGTTCAGCGTTCTGTGCCAGCAGCTCTTTCTCCAGCGCGTCGATCCCGTCGAAGTCGCCCTTCCCGTACAGGTCGGTTCTCTTCTCCATCGCCGCGAAAGGAGCCCAGCTCTTGGGATAGACGATATCCGCGTCCCTGAAGGCTTCCGCCATGCTGTTCACCTTTGTGAAGCTGCCGCCGCTCTTCTTTGCGTTGGCGCGTGCCACTTCCTCGCACTCCGGGAAGACGTCATATCCTTCCGGATGGGCCAGGACAACATCCATCCCGAAACGGGTCATCAGCCCGATCACGCCCTGCGGGACAGAGAGCGGTTTCCCGTAACTGGGAGAATACGCCCATGTCATCGCGAGCTTCTTGCCCTTGAGGTTCGCCACTCCGCCAAAGTAATGGATGATCTCCTCCATGTCAGCAAGACACTGGGTCGGATGGTCAACATCGCACTGCAGGTTCACGAGGGTCGGCTTCTGCTCCAGAATACCATCCTTATATCCCTGGGTCACGGCGTCCACAACGCTCTTCTGATAGGTGTGGCCCTTTCCGATGTACATGTCATCGCGAATTCCGATGACATCCGCCATGAAGGAAATCATGTTCGCCGTCTCTCTCACAGTCTCGCCGTGGGCGATCTGGCTCTTCTTCTCATCCAGGTCCTGTACCTCGAGTCCGAGCAGGTTGCACGCGGAGGCGAAGGAGAACCTCGTCCTTGTGGAGTTGTCGCGGAACACGGAGATTCCAAGACCCGAATCAAAGATTTTCGTGGAGATGTTCTGCTCCCTCAGATGACGCAGCGCGTCCGCTACCGTGAAGAGCGCCATGATCTCGTCGTCCGTCTTGTCCCAGGTGAAGAAAAAATCATTCTCATACATACCGCTGAACTTCAGCGTATCCAGCTTGTCGATATATGCCTGCAATAACTTATCCATCGTTCCTTCCTTTCTCTGATCGAAACAAATGTGCTTTTCCTGATATCAGACCATCCGGCCTGACTGTCGTAAGCTGTCTGATAATAACCAACCCTTCCGGACTGTTCCTTACAGGATGTCGTTGTCCGTCTTTCCGGCGCGGAACACGGTGACGTCGTCGGTCTTCTCCATCGTCGTATACAGCGGGATCGCCGCGGTCAGGACCGCGCAGACACGAACCAGATCCTGCTTCCAGGTGATCTCGTTCGGAGCATGTGCCTGGCTCTCGGCGCCCGGGCCGAATCCGACGCACGGAATCCCATAGCGGCCCTGGATCGCGACGCCGTTCGTGGAGAACGTCCATTTGTCGATCAGCGGACGATCGCGGAGAGCCTTCTGGCTGTCCGGCCCCATTCTCCTGTCGCCGTACAGCGCCTTGTGCGCTTCCGTCAGGCACCTGACATGGGCGGCGCTCTCCTTGTTGATCCAGGTCGGGAAATACGCCTCCGTCTCATAGACCTCTCCGGTCCAGGCGGGGCGCGCGTACATGTACATGGAAACCTTCACGTCATCGCCGTACTTCCTGACGGAGGGAAGATCCTCGATCTCCTTCAGGCAGCTGTCCCAGGTCTCGCCGGCGGTCATGCGGCGGTCAATCGAGATTGCGCAGGAATCCGCGACGGCGCAGCGGCTCGGGGAGGTATAGAAGATCTGCGAAACGGTGCAGGTACCCCTGCCCAGGAACCTGGCGTCCTCATAGTGCTCCGGATTGTACTTCGGATCGAGCATCTTCACCAGGCCTTTGATCTGGGTGCTGTCCGTGCAGCCGTTATTGTTCAGGGCGCGCACATCGCTGATGATGTCGGCCATCTTGTAGATCGCATTATCCCCGCGCTCCGGCGCACTTCCATGGCAGGACACGCCGTGGACATCGACACGGATCTCCATGCGTCCCCTGTGGCCGCGGTAGATGCCGCCATCCGTCGGCTCTGTGGAAATGACAAACTCAGGACGAATCTTGTCCTTGTTCACGATATACTGCCAGCACAGGCCGTCACAGTCTTCCTCCATCACGGAACCGACCACCATAATCTTGTAGCCCTCCGGGATCAGGTCCATTTCCTTCATAATCTTGACCGCATAGACGGCAGACGCGGTGCCGCCCTCCTGGTCCGATCCTCCACGTCCGTAGATCACGTCATCGTCTTCCCAGCCTTCATAGGGATCCGCTGTCCAGTTCTCACGGTTTCCGATACCCACTGTATCGATGTGCCCGTCGATGGCGATAATCTTCTTGTCATCGCCGATGTCGCCGTTCCTGCCGGCCCAGCCGATGACATTGCCCAACCCGTCGATCTCGACCTTGTCGAAACCGACCTTCTCCATCTCCTCCTTGATGCACATGACGACATCCTTCTCCTCGCAGCTCTCACTCGGATGTGAGATCATCGCGCGAAGGAATGCCGACATCTCCTTCTTATAGCCCTCTGCAGCTTCCCTGATACGCCCATAGTCAAGTTCCATGTTTTCCTCCTTACTGGATAAATGATCAGCACCATTGACTGTATCGACAGTTTCAGTCATTTCCGATTCCGTAAGCACCGTCCCATACGACCCTGAGGAAGTAGTCGGGATCGGTATTGCCCTCCGTGGAAAACAGGAGGACCTTCGAATCTTTGCCAAGGCCCAGAAGCTCCCTGATCTCCCACAGGTCTTCGTTCATCATAATCTGCCCCAGACATCCCATGGTCACCGCGCCGGATTCTCCGGAGATCACAGGCGGATCGCCCAGCACCGGAACCGCGAGCATGCGCATGCCCTTTGCGGCCACCCAGTCTTCGGCAGCGATAAATGCGTCCACATGATTCCTGAGAATGTCCCATCCAAGAACATTCGGCTCTCCGCAGGCAAGCCCGGCCATGATGGTCTTCAGATCGCCCCCGACGGTCTGGGGTTCGCCGGTTCCGTACTTTGCTCCCTTATAGAGGCAGGCTGCCGTCTTCGGTTCCACAACGATGAATTTCGGCGGGTGGTCCGGAAACAGGTTCGTAAAGTATCCGACAACAGATGAGGCAAATGACCCGACGCCCGCCTGTATGAAGATGTGGGTGGGACGGTTCACCTCCAGTTCCCTCAGCTGCTCCGCCGCTTCATGGGAGATTGTTCCGTATCCCTGCATGATCCAGGAAGGGATGTCCTCATACCCTTCCCATGCCGTATCCTGAATCACGACCCCGTGCTCCGTCTGTGCAGCTTCCTTTGCGGCAAGGCGCACGCAGTCGTCATAGTTCATATCCTCGATCGTGACCGTCGCCTTTTCCTTCGCGATATTGTCAAATCTTGACTTTGCCGAGCCCTTGGGCATATGGACTACCGCCTTCTGGTGAAGCCTTCTCGCAGCCCAGGCAACCCCTCTTCCGTGATTGCCGTCCGTCGCGGTGAAGAAAGTGGCCGTTCCGAAGGTATCCTTCAGCTCCGGGCTGGTCAGGTCGTCATAGGAAATATCCGTGACATGCTCCCCCATCTCATGGGCGATATAGCGTCCCATCGCGAAGGAGGCGCCCAGGACCTTGAAAGCGTTCAGACCGAACCGGAACCGCTCATCCTTCACATATACGCCTCCAAGTCCCAGAAAACCGGCCATCTTTGACAGGTTGGCCATAGCCGTGACAGAGTACTGCGGAAAGCTCATATGGAATCGGCGCGCCTTCTCAACATTCTCGATCGACATAATCTCCAGATACCTGTCATCCGACGGAGGCATCCTGTTTATCACCCAGTTCAGTTCCAGCTCATTCATAAGAATCCACCTCTGTTTTATCAGGCCATAAAGTGTGTTTTGCTGCCAAACTTTTTGTCTGATTTCATCTTATCACGACGTTTAAATATGTCAAGCGGGGGTGTCGGGAGTGTGACTTGCAGCGATGGTCTACGGTCTGTAATAGGTATGCTCCATCGGCAGAGTGTGCCGCAGCTGACCGTCGAACGCGTAGTATGCTCCCGCGATAGCCGGCGCGGCCGGGATCGTCGTGATTTCCCCGATCCCTTTGCTCCCGTAGGAAACGCCCATGAGCTCATCCTTCTCCACATAGATCGCCTGGATATCCGGGATCTGCGGCGCTCTCAGAAGCCCCAGGGTTCCGAACTTTGCCTTCGGACGGCAGTCATCGAGCGGAAAGTCCTCCGTGCAGGCATACCCCATTCCCATCAGGACGCCGCCCTCAATCTGGCCCTGGATCGATATGGGATTCACAACCTTGCCCGCGTCATACGCGGAATAGATGTTCGTCACCTTCCCTTCATCGTCCAGGACGGCGCAGCAGGCAGCATACCCGTACGCGATATGGCTCTTCGGGTTCGGCACATCCGCGCCAAGCCTGTCTGTCGGCTCAAAATACGAGTAGCCAAAGCTCATGCCTTCCAGCATGGCGAGCGCACTGACGGGATCCTCCACCGCAGATCCCTGTATCCTTGTCTGGCTGCCTCTCTTCCCGTATGTCCCCTGGTTGATTCCGGATCCTCTGCCGAAGATCTGGCCGTCCTCCCCAAACTCCATGACGGGACTGACGAAGGGACCCTCATCCGTTCCGGGCGCATACGCAAGGCCGGTTCCATAGGAAGCCGTTCTGCCTCCGGCCACTCTGGGACTCATGGCGCCGGGGGATGTCTTCAGGATCTCCAGGATCCTTCCCTGCAGCTCATCCCTGGAAATATCCGCGATACGTTTTCCCTCCCGCGAAAATGCCTCCGCGGCCATCCGGGCGGCACACATCGCGTCACGGACCAGGAACGCCGCGCCCCTGACTGCCTCACCGGTCACCAGGGTCTGCCTGGAACCGGAGGTGGTGCCGGAATCAGGCGCATTCTCGGTATTGCTGATTCCCATCCGGATATGAGACTTTGTCAGGCCGGTTGCCTGGGCTGCGTCCTGGGAGAAGACGGTATATCCGCCCTGCCCGATATCAGACGCACAGGTATAGATGACCAGAATTCCGTTCTCGACCTTAAGAAACGCATTTCCTTCATCCCTCAGGCCGACACCGATTCCCGAGTTCTTCATGGCGCAGGCGATGCCCGCTCTTCCAGGATGTGCGACATAGTATGGCTTTACCGCCTCCAGCGCCTCCTTCAGGGCGGTGGAGACATCGGCGATCTGTCCGTTCGGAAGCACCTTCCCCGGTTCGATCGCATTCCGGTAACGGATCTCCCAGGGGGAGATACCGACCTTCTCAGCCAGTCTGTTCAGGACCGATTCAAGGGCAAACTGAGTCTGGCAGACCCCGAACCCGCGAAATGCTCCGGCCGGCGGATTGTTCGTGTAATAGCCGTATCCCCTGATATCGGTATTCTCGTAGCAGTATGGCCCGACCGCATGCGTGCAGGCCCTCTCCAGGACAGGACCGCACAGGGACGCGTACGCGCCGGTGTCAAATGTGAATTCACAGTCCAGCGCCTGCAGGATCCCGTTCTCATCACAGCCGACCGTAAAAATTCCCTTCATGGGATGCCGCTTCGGGTGGAAACAGATGGATTCCTGCCGGGAAAACTTTGCCTTGACAGGGCGCTGAAAGACCCACGCCGCAAGCGCGCTGATATGCTGCGTCGTGACATCCTCCTTGCCGCCGAATCCCCCGCCAATCAGCTGATTCTCCACCACGACCCGCTCCGGAATCCAGCCGAACATGTACGCCACCTCACTTCTTGTGGCATAGGCACCCTGATCAGTTGAGAGAATCTTGATCCCGCCTTTGTATGGAAATGACACCGCGCACTCCGGTTCCAGGAAGGCATGCTCGGTAAACGGCGTCTCAAACTGCTCTGTGACAACATACTTCGAGCGCGCGAGCGCTTCCTTCGGATTCCCCCTCACAATATGCCTGGACTCGCAGAGGTTGCCCTCTATGTCCATCTCCGGATGCACCTTCGGCGCACGCGGCGAGGCGGCCTCCTGGGGGCTGTGCACGCTCTCAAGCGGTTCATAGTCGATCTTAACCAGTTTCTTTGCTTCTTCCAGAATATAGGGAGACTCTGCAACGACAAGGCAAATGGCGTCCCCGCACATCCTTGTGATATCTCCCTCGGCGATCATGACATCCCAGTCCCTGATGATATGCCCTACCTTGTTGACCGGCACGTCCTTCGCCGTCAGGACGCCAAGCACGCCGGGCAGCGACCCGGCGGCTGTCGTGTCTATTTTCAGTATCCTTGCCCTGGCGTACGCAGAGCGGACCGCGCTGCAGTAAGCCATCGGCGGCATGTCCTCAGGCACGATCGTGCACCAGTTGCAGCCCGGATCATCAATCCGGCAGATGGAGGATCCCGGCATCAGATGATGGCCGGCATCATAGCGGGCGGCATATCCCGCGACAACGCCATCCTGCCCGGCCTCAGCCAGCTGCCTTTCGATCTCCAGTGCCCGGGGGCTGTGCGCCCTGACAAAATACTCCGGACCGATATCATCCGGATACTTTCCGTAACCCAGCGTCTTTCTGCGCACATCCACGCGGAATGCGCGCGCGCCGACACCGAATTCCACTCCTTCCTCCAGCTTCGGCTCGATCTTCTCCTCTCCCCTGAGGATGGCCCCGACCAGCCTCACTGCCTCTATGATCTTTACATAACCGGTGCACCGGCAGATGTTTCCCTTCAGGGCAGCCTTGATCTCATCGTCGGAAGGATCCGGGTTCTGGTCAAGGAGCGCCTTCGCGCTCATCACCATGCCGGGAATGCAGAATCCGCACTGCACCGCGCCCTTCGCGCCAAACGCGTAGACAAAGGCTTCCTTTTCCTCCAGGGAAAGGCCCTCCACTGTGAGAAGGTTCTTTCCGGCAGCCTTTCCCGTTTTCAGGACACACGCACGGACCGTCTTCCCGTCCGCGATAATTGTACAGGCACCGCAGGCACCCTCCGAGCAGCCGTCCTTCACGGAATACAGCTTCAGGTCATCGCGCAGGAAGCGGAGCACGGATTTGTTCTCCTCCGTGCTCACTTCCTGACCGTTTACTGTAAATGTATAAATCTCTCCCATGTAAAGGGTCCTTCCATTGACGCGCTCTCCTGTATTCAGAAAAGCCAGTCATACTCCCTGATCACCGTCAGGATCAGCAGGCGGAGCGGTTCATACAGACCGCATCCGGAATCGGATACATCCACTTCCTGGATCTTGTCCGCAAAGCGGAGCCTGACCTTTGTCCCGCCAAGGACCAGGAATCCGGTATTCTCCGAATTCTCCATGTCTTCTTCACTCCAGAACAGTGTCAGCTTGTCTCTGTACGGCCTGCCGGAATACGGGCAGAACACCGCGCAGTTGCCGCACTCATTGCACATGCCGTCCACGTGCAGGATCTGCTCCTTCTCAAGGCCTTCCACCCTGATGGCGATATTTGCCCTGTTCGGGCAGACATCCGTGCAGACCTCGCAGACCGTGGCGCAGCCAAGGCAGCGCCTGTCGGGAAGCGCCGAGCAGCTCTCCGTCAGCTCGCCCTTCCTCGCTTTGCATTTTCCTGCGTCGTCCGCTCCGTTCTCCTTCTCATACCGGTCGAAGGAGATTCCGGTGATGGCAGACGCGGCGGCCATTGCATCGGCGATTCCCTTCACAACCGTCGCCGGGCCTCTCCTGCAGTCACCGATGACATACACGCCGTCCAGGCTGGATCTGCAACTGTCATCCGTCACCACGCGGCCCTTCTCGTCGAACTGTGCCCCCGCCTTCTCAAGCAGGCTGTAGTCGACTCTCTCGCCGACGGCCGTGATCACGCTGTCGCATTCAATGTATGTCTTCTCGCCGGTGTCGACCGGGCTTCTGCGTCCGCTCTCATCCGGCTCGCCCAGCTTCATGACGCCGCATTCCAGCTTTCCGTCCTTCCAGCCGACCGGCGCGAGCAGCTCCCGGAAGATAACGCCGTCTTCGACGGCCTCTTTCAGCTCTTCCTCGTCCGCGGGCATGTATCTCTTCGTCCTTCTGTATACGAGGCTGACTTCCTTTACGCCTTTCACACGCTTTGCCGCGCGGGAGACATCCATGGCGGTATTGCCGCCACCGATCACGACAACCCTGCTGCCAAGGTCCAGCGCGGCGTAGTCTCTCTTGACCTTTGTCAGGAAATCCAGGGCATCCAGGGCTTCCCCGTACTGAAGCGCATTCCTCCCATGCTTCCAGGCGCCGACTGCCAGGAGGATGTCGGTGAATCCTTCCTTCTTCAGCGCGTCAAGGTCCGTGATCTCGCATCCGGTCCTGAACTTCGCGCCATATCTGGAACACAGGTCGATGTCTTTGTTGATCGCGCTGTCATCGATCCTGAACTTCGGGATGGCAAGACGCACGACACCGCCCAGCGTATTCTCTTTCTCGAACACCGTGACATCGGCGCCGGCCTTCGACAGGAACGACGCGGCCGCAAGACCAGCAGGTCCTCCGCCGACTATGGCTACCTTCCTGTCAGATGCCTTCTCCGGTTTCTTATCAAACTTCAGGACAGCATTCGCTGCTGCATTCGCCGCCATGAGCTTGACCTCCCGGATATGAACGCTCTCTTCGTAGTGACCCCGCATGCAGCGGTCCGCGCAGGTATGCGGGCAGATCGTGCCGGTGATAAACGGAAGCGCATTCTTCTCGAGGATAATCTTCAGGGCGTCCTCGCACCTTCCCTCCTCCATCGCGCGCAGGTAGGCGGGAATATCCTGATGGATCGGACATCCGCTGGAGCAGGGCGCGTCGAAGCAGTCCATCAGCGGCAGGCTCTCCTCCTTCTTCCTGGAGGGCAGCGGCTTCACGCTCTTGCGGTTTTTCTCCCTGACCAGCGCCTGATCGGCAAGGGCGCTGACCTTCGCGACATCGACTCCCTTCCACTCATCGTCCGGTATCACCTCGAGCATCTTCCCAATCTGGTACAGCCTCTGGTATCCGCCCGGCTTGAGCAGCGTGGTCGCCATCGTTACAGGCCAGACGCCCGCCTCGACCAGCTCCCGGATGCTGAAGTAATCCGCTCCGCCGGAATACGAGATGCGCAGCTTCCCGTCAAACTGCTTCGCGAACCTTGCGACCAGCTGAACCGTCAGCGGATAGAGGCTGCGCCCGGACATGTACATCTCCTCGCTCGGCAGCTCTCCTGCCTTCACGTCCACCGGGAAGGTGTTCGTCAGCTTGACGCCGACATCAAGGCCCAGGCTCTTTGAAAGCGCGATCAGCCGCTCGAACATCGGCACGGCATCCTTCCACTGCAGGTCCGTCAGGAAATGATTGTCGGTAAATGCGATGTAATCAAATCCCAGGTCGTCCAGTGTCTTTCTGGCGAATTCATATCCCAGCAGGGTCGGATTGCACTTCACATAGGTATTCAGGTGCTTTTCTGTCAGCAGATAGGAGGCGATGGCCTCGATCTCCTGCGGCGGACATCCGTGCAGCGTGGATTCCGTGACCGAATTCGAGATCCGGGACGGAATCTTCAGGATGTCTTCCTTCGTCACCTTCTTCAGCACGCCTTTCTCCACAGCCTCGAGGGAAGCCTCGATGCAGTCTTTGAAGACGGGGTTGTCCTTCGCCTCGATCATGTCGTCGAGGTACTTCTGGATCTTCGGCGTCTTGATGCCTTCCAGGTCATATCCGACAGACATGTTGAAGACAACCGCGTTCGGACATCCCAGCTCCAGCTCAGTGGCCAGGATATGGATCAGAACCCACGCCTTCACATACTCTTCGTAGGCCTGTCCGACTTCCAGCTCAGTCGACCACTCACAGTTGTAGCACTCATCCTCCGCGACAATGCAGGGCTTCGGCACACAGGCGGCCAGCTCTCTTCCGTCCATCTTCTGGACGGTCTTGAGCTCGAACCAGGACGAGCCTGCCAGATAGGAGGCGATCAGGTTCTGCGCCAGCTGGGTATTCGGCCCTGCGGCGGGTCCGAATACGGTCTTGATCTTTCCGTCAAAGATCGGATAATGCTTCTCGTTCCTCTTCAGAATCTTCGAAACCCCGAAGATGCTTCCGCTTTTCTCATATTCCCTGACACACCAGTCCAGAAGCTGTCTGTAGGGGATCAGTCTCATCAGGTCACTCATGTTCTTCCTCCTTCTGTAAATAAATGACTTACCTGGCTGCACCCAGGCATGTGTGCACCCCGGAAAACTGCACCCAGGCTCAAAACGCTGAAACGTTTATTTTACAGGTAATCGGCCGGATTATAGGTCGTCTCATTCAGGCTGCCCCACAGCCTGCATGCCTGCTCCATGGTCCAGGCGTTGATCTTCTCTTCGTCGATATTGACAAACTCACGGTCCTTGTAGAGAACCTTTCCGTTGATGATGGTGGTGCGGCAGTTCTTGCCCATCAGACCAAAGAGCGCATGTCCGCCGAAGTTGCCCGCGTCGAGCGGCGTGAAGGGATTGTAATCCATGACGATGACATCCGCGGCGGCGCCTTCCTTCAGAACGCCGACCGGCTTGTGGAAATACCTTGCGCAGATCTTCCGGTTATTCTCAAACAGAGTCTGCAGCGCTTCCCCGAAGGCTACATTGGGCATCTCTGCGTTATGTCTCTGGATGATCAGGAATACCTTCAGGGATTCCAGCATGTCGTGCGTATAGGCGTCAGTACCCAGTCCGACCAGGATTCCCTTCTTCAGCATCATAAGGACCGGAGCGCAGCCGACCGCGTTCCCCATGTTTGACTCGGGATTGTTCACCGCCATGGTCTGGGTTTCCCTGATCATGTCCATCTCGCCCAGGCTCAGGTGGATGCAGTGCCCCAGCAGCGTCTTCGGACCGAGGATGTTGTTGTTCAGAAGGCGCTCAACAGGACGACACTGATAATTCTTCAGGCTGTCCCAGACATCGTTCATCCCCTCGGACACGTGGATATGGAAGCCGGTACGGCCATCATTTGCCTCCACCATCTTCTGGAATGTCTTGTCGGAAATCGTGAACAGGGCATGTCCGCCGAACATTGCCTTGATCATGTCATCGTTCTCCTGCTCCGCCCATGTGATAAAGTCCGCGTTCTCTTTGATGGCCTGATCGCATTTCTCCTCTCCGTCTCGCTCGGAAACCTCGTAGCACAGGCAGGAGCGGATGCCGAGTTCCTTCGCCACGTCTTTGATGGCAAACAGGCTTCCGGGAATCTCGCAGAAGGATGCATGGTGGTCAAAAATTGTCGTGACGCCGTCCCGGATACAGTCAAGGATCGTCGCGTAAGCACAGGCCCTCGTACCGTCCAGGGTCAGATGCCGGTCAATCTTCCACCATGTCCCGTCCAGAACCTCGAAGAAATTCGTCGGGTTGTTGTCTTTGATTGCGAGGCCTCTCGCCAGTCCGGAGTAAATGTGCGTGTGCGCGTTGATGAAACCGGGCAGAATCAGCTGGCCATGCGCATCCACAAACTCTGCCTGCGGATACTTTGCCTTCATGTCGTCAAAGGATCCTATCTCCTTAATCACTTCGCCGTCGATCACAACCGCCCCGTTTTTCAGATAAGTGTTTGACTCATCCAGCGTAAATACGCGTCCGTTACCCACCAAAAGCATCGTTCTACCTCCTTGTATAAATTGTTATCCTGCCTTACAATATTTCCAAAATAGGATCTGATCCGGTTGTCATATGCCCGTGAAATGGAGGGTGCGCCATGAAAAAAACCGATTCTTTTGACTTTGCAAAACGGCTTGTGAAAGCGCTTGCCGTCCAGTTCGGTTCCACCTGTGAGGTGGTTCTCCACGACCTGACCTCGGGCGATCTGAATCATACGATCATCGCCATCGAGAACGGGTACATCTCCGGCCGGAGTGTGGGGGACGGTCCCTCCAGAATCGCTCTGGAAGCAATCCACGATTCGGAAGAGACGCGCACGGACAGGCTTTCTTACCTCACCAAAACCAGGGACGGCAAGATCCTCAAGTCCAGCACGATCTTCCTGCGCGATGAGAAAGGAAAGGCCGTCGGGATCCTGGCGATCAACAACGATATTACCTTAACCGTTGCTCTCGAGCAGGCACTCCACTCCCATAACACATCCCTGCAGAGCACCAGAGAGCCGGAGCCGATCTCCACGAATGTCGCGGACCTTCTGGATTCCCTGATCGAACAGTCGATCCGCATGGTCGGGAAGCCCGCCTCCCTCATGGACAAGGGGGAGAAAGTCCGCGCCATCCGTTTCCTGAACGATGCCGGCGCCTTCCTGATCACAAAGTCCGGACCAAAAGTCTGTCAGGTATTCGGGATCTCAAAGTACACGCTCTACAGCTATCTGGATGAGGCAAAGCAGTCCGGCGGCACTTCCGGACAGAAGGATGTGTCCGACTGATTGTCCCCTGTCCTCATGATAAAACAAGTTAGGAAAATAGGCAATCACTAAAGCCAGTTTTCCTAACTTGTTTTGTAAATTTGATTCTTTTTTTATATACTTTGACGAAAATATCACATCCGACACCGCCACCTGGCGGCTGCGGGACCACCCCCGTGAGCCACCATTAGCAGGAGCGTCGACAAGATCCACTGCTTACGGAGACCAGTCAACGGTAGTCTTCCGTCTGGGTTTTCTCCTCGAGTTCTTCCTTCAGGCTCCTCTTCGTCCTGCCTTTCTTAACCGGCGAAGCCTTCCCGGAGGAGGGGTTCTTCTGAGCCGTCTTTCTGACGATCTTCCTTCCTGCCTTCGGAGCGGATCTCGCCTTCTCCCTGAGCGCTTCCTCCTCTTCCTTTGTCAGCTCTACCCTGGTACAGCGGAAGATGCTGATTCCGAGCGCCGGGACCGTGATGCGGATGGAATTGGGCAGCTCGTCGCACTCGTCCGCCCTGGAGGTCTTGACCCTCGGGTTTACATTGCCCTCCCCGCCAAAGACAACGGAGTCGGAATTCAGGATTTCTTTGTATTTCCCGTGGAAGGGAACTCCGATCTTGTGGTTTTTGTAGGTCAGGTTTGAGAAATTCACGACGCACAGCAGCGTCTCCTCCTCGATGGCCGAGCGGCGCAGGAATACCAGCATATTCTCATTTGCGGAGATATTATTGATCCACTCGAAACCCTCCGGGGAATAATCCAGCGCGTACAGCGCGGGGTTTTCACGGTAGAAACTCAGAAGGGCGGCGAAGTACGCCCTGAACTGCCTGTTCTGCTCATCGTCAAGCGCCTTCCAGTCCACTCCCGACTCAGGAGAAAGCGCTGCCTTCTGGGCAATCTCACATCCCATCGCAAACAGCTTCTTTCCGGGATGGAGCATCATATACCCGTACATCGCGCGGAGGTTGGCCAGCTTGGTCTGCTTCCTCCCGGGAACCTGGCTGTACATGGAACCGTTCTTCCCGGACACATCCTCCTGGTCCAGGGCAAGCATGAAGTTCTCGGAATAGTTGTAGACCATGCTGAAGATCAGTTCGGAATGGTGCGGCCCGCGGAATATCGGATCCAGCTGCATGTATTCGATGAGCGAATCATTAAATCCCCTGTTCCACTTATAGTCGAATCCCAGCCCGTCCTCCTCGGCAGGCGTGGTCACCATCGGCCACTGGGAGCTGTCCTGCGCAATCGTCAGCGCTCCGTCCGACTCTTTGTGGAAGATGGAGTTCAGGTGCTTGAAGAACTCGACAGCGTCGAGGTTCTCGTTTCCGCCGTACAGGTTTGCGACCCACTGTCCCGGGCCCTTTCCGTAGTCCAGGTACAGCATGCGGGAAATGTCCTCGAGCCTCAGGGCGTCCGCGTGGAAGACCTTCGTCCAGAACAGCGCATTTGCAATCAGGAAATTCGACACCTGCGGCCTTCCGTAATTGAAGGTGAGGCTCCCGTCAAAGGCATAGAGCGACTGCCGGGGGTCGTGGTGCTCATACAGGTTCGTCCCGTCAAAACCGATCAGGGAGCTTAAGTCCCTTGAAAAATGACCCGGCGCCCAGTCCAGGATCACGCCGATCCCGTTCTGGTGCATATGGTCCACAAAGAACATGAAGTCCCTGGCGCTGCCGAAGCGGCTCGCCGGGGAATAAAAGCCGGCCGTTGAAAATCCCAGGCTGCTGTCTCCGGAATACTCCATGACGGGAAGAAGCTCCACATGCGTGTAGCCCATCTTCTTCACATAGTCCGCAAGCTCTGCCGCCAGCTGGCGGTAATTCAGGGATTCTTTCCCTTCCTCTGTTTCAGGGCGCCAGCTTCCGGCGTGTACCTGGTATACGGAAAGCGGCAGGCCCTTCCAATTCATCCCGGACCTCTCCTTCATCCAGGCACTGTCCCCCCAGGAATACGAGGCCAGGTCCGCTGTGACAGACGCGCCCTCCGGGCGGTCTTCACACCCGAATCCATAGGGATCCTTCTTGAGGAAGGTCAGGCCGGAAGGGATCTTAATCTCATATTTGTAGAGGACGCCTTCTCCCATCCCCGGCACAAACAGCTCGAAAACCCCGTACTCTGAGAGCTTTCTCATCGGGAGAGCACGCCCGTCCCAGCTGTTGAAATCACCGACCACGCTGACGCGCTGGGCATTCGGCGCCCAGACAGCAAAGTTCATCCCTTTCACGCCGTCCACGGTGAGCGGATGGGCTCCGAGATAGTCGTAGATGTCATAGCAGATGCCCGAACAGAACTTTTTCAGGACCTTCTCCGGAATCTGCGGTTCATAATTATAAGGATCCTGTACAGATTCTGACCTGCCGTCTTCATACTGAATCTCCATACGGTAATCGGGGATTCTGCTTCCGGGAAGAAGGACGGCAAAGAATCCGTTCTCATCGACCTTCTCCATGGCGGCGGAGAGGTTTTCCCCTGTCACTCTCACGCTCACGGCATTCGGAAAAAATGACTGGATGAGCACGCCGCTGTCCGTGAGGCTCGCGCCCAGGAAATCATGCGGCTGGTTCTCCTCCGAGTAGACAAGGCCCTCGATCCGTCCAAGGTCCAAAAGATCGTACAGTTCCTTCTTCATAAGAGCACACCTCCGAATTCCTTTTCAAAGCTGCTTTCCCGGTCCTCAACTTTTCTCATCCTATTATAGCAGTTTTTCAATCGCAGATAAGATCTGACATTCAGATTACTACCTGACGACTCTGACACGGACAACCCCTTCAACTTTGTTGAGGGCCTGAACCGTCTCCGGGCCCAGGTCGTCGTCGATGTCGATCATTGTGTAGGCATATTCGCCGCGGCTGGTATTGGACATGTTGGCGACATTTGTATAGGACAGGATATCCGCGAACTGGCGGATCATGTTCTTGACATTTTTGTGGTAGATCGCGATCCTGTGCTGTGTGCGGCAGACCCCCATGCTGCAGGAGGGATAGTTGACACTGTTGCGGATGTTTCCGTTCTCCAGGAAATCCCGCAGCTGCTCGACGGCCATGACCGCGCAGTTCTCTTCACTCTCCTGCGTGGATGCGCCAAGGTGCGGTGTGAGGATAACCTTGTCATGCCCGTTCGTCTTCGGATTCGGAAAGTCGCAGACATAGCAGGCAAGACGGTTCTCATCCAGCGCCTTCAGGACCGCGTCCTCATCGACCAGAAGATCCCTCGCATAGTTTACCAGAACCGCCGTCGGCTTCATGAGCGCAATCGCGTCCTCCCCAATCATCTTCTTCGTGCTGTCGAGAAGCGGAACATGGATCGTGATATAGTCGCATTCGCGGTAGATGGTCTCCACATCGCTGATATGGCGGACGGAACGGCTCAGGTTCCACGCCCAGTTGACGGAGATGTACGGATCATATCCATAGACCTCCATCCCGAAATGCACCGCAGCGTTCGCGACCAGGTTCCCGATAGCGCCCAGTCCGATCACGCCCAGCTTCTTGCCGGAAAGCTCGGTTCCGGCAAACTCCTTTTTCTGTTTCTCGACATCCTTTTTGATGTTCTCGTCACTCGCGTTCGCCTTGACCCAGTTCACGCCTCCGATAATGTCACGAGCGGCAAGCAGCATACCCGCGAATACCATCTCCCTGACGCCGTTCGCGTTCGCGCCTGGTGTATTGAATACAACGATTCCCCTGGAAGCATACTCCTCCAGCGGGATATTGTTGACGCCCGCCCCTGCTCTGGCAACCGCGAGAACGGAATCGTCCATCTGCATCTCATGCATATTCGCGCTTCTTACCAGGACCGCGTCCGCGCCCTGTATCTCTTCCACCTTCTGGTAATCGCTCCCGAACTTGCTCAGTCCTCTCGGGCTGATCGGGTTCAGGCATGCATACTTGTACATATCGGTAATCTCCTCCTTCGTAAACGCCGGTTTTTGTACCCGCTCTCACCGGCTCTGCCAGTGACGTCCCGTGCCCGGGAATGCGAATCCGGCTCTTTATTCCGCTGCTTTTTCCTTCTCCTTCAGGTCTGCCTGGTCAAATGCCTCTGAGATGGAATGTCCCGCAGGCACCATCGGGAATACGTTGTCGTCCTCCCGGATCACACATTCGATCAGGACCGGGCCGCCGTCTGCAAGCGCTTTCTCAAACGCGGGCGCGAATTCCTCCCGTTTCGTCACGCGGATCGCCCCGCAACCGAGCGCCTTCGCCACCGCGCAGTAATCTACCTTGTCCTTCAGTATGGTCTGGGAATAGCGTCCCCCGTAGAACAGCTCCTGCCACTGGTGCACCATGCCGAGGACGGAATTGTTGAAGACGACCTCTATGACTCCGATCTGATAGCGGCTTGCTGTCGCGAGCTCATTCATGTTCATGCGGAAGCAGCCGTCACCGGCGATGTTCACCACAGTCTTCGCGGGCCATGCAGTCTTGACGCCGATGGCCGCTCCAAGCCCGTAGCCCATCGTCCCCAGGCCGCCCGAGGTAAAGAGCTGGCGCGGCTCCCTGTAGCGGTAGTACTGGGCCGCCCACATCTGGTGCTGCCCGACCTCGGTGACAATCTTCGCCCCTCCCTCTGTCAGGCGGTAGATCTCCTGCATGATGAAGGGTCCTGTCAGACGGTCATCGTCATAGCGCAGAGGGAACCTCTCCTTGAGCTCCATGCTCTCTTTCACCCATTCCGTGTGATCCAGCGGTCTGATCAGCGGGTTCAGCCGCTTGAGCACCTCGTTACAGTCCCCGGAGATACTGACATCCACTTTGATGTTCTTGTTGATCTCGGCAGGGTCTATGTCAATCTGAACGATCTTAGCCCCCTTCGCAAATGACTTCGGGTTCCCGATGACACGGTCCGAGAACCGGCATCCCACGGCCAGCAGCAGATCACAGTGAGACACCGTGAGGTTTGCCGCCTTTGTTCCATGCATCCCCAGCATGCCGAGATACAGGGGATCATTTCCGTCAAATGCGCCCTTTCCCATCAGGGAGTCACATACGGGTGCCTGCAAGGTCTGGGAGAGCTTCTTCAGCTCCTTCGAACAGCCGGAGATCACCGCGCCGACGCCGACAAAGATCGCCGGTTTCTTCGAACGGTTGATCAGTTCAGCCGCCGCCTCCAGGTCATGAATGCGGATGTATTCGCTCTGAGGCACCGTCTCCTCGGGCGTGATCGGCTCATAGTCCGTAACGTCCGCCGTGACATTCTTGGTCAGATCGACCAGAACCGGGCCGGGCCTGCCTTCCCGCGCGATGCGGAACGCCTTGCGGATGGTATCGGCCAGACAGTCCACATCCTTGACGATGCAGTTGTATTTCGTGATCGGAATCGAGATTCCGGCGATATCGATCTCCTGGAAGGAATCCTTTCCCAGAAGGGAGATCCCCACATTGCAGGTAATCGCGACCAGCGGCACAGAGTCCATGTTGGCCGTCGCGATTCCCGTGACCAGATTCGTCGCGCCGGGACCGGAGGTGGCAAAGCACACGCCCACCGATCCGGTTGCCCTCGCATATCCATCCGCCGCGTGGGCCGCCCCCTGCTCATGGGAGGTCAGGATATGGCGGATCTCCTTCTGGTGCCGGTACAGCTCATCATATACATTCAGGATCGCACCGCCCGGATATCCGAATACGGTGTCTACCCCCTGCTCCTTCAGACACTCGATCAGTATCTGGGACCCATTCATCTTCATACTATACTATCCTCTCCGGGAACTTTCAGAACCGCTCCTTTGTTTCCGCTCGTCACAAGCGCGGCGTATCTGGCAAGGTACCCTTCCGTGATCTTCGGCTTCCTCGGTTTCCATGCCTTCCTTCTCTTGATGAGGTCCTCATCGGAGACCAGAAGCTCCAGACGGTGCTGCGGAATGTCGATCAGGATCATGTCGCCCTCCTCGACCAGGGCAATCGGTCCGCCCACAGCCGCCTCCGGGGAGACATGTCCGATGGAGGCGCCCCTCGAAGCGCCTGAGAACCGTCCGTCCGTGATCAGCGCGACACTGCTTCCGAGGCCCATGCCTGCGATGGCGCTGGTGGGGTTGAGCATCTCCCGCATCCCGGGACCGCCCTTGGGGCCTTCATAGCGGATCACGACCACATCCCCTTCATGAATCTTACCGCCGAGGATCGCTTCGATGGCATCCTCCTCACAGTCAAATACCCTTGCCGGTCCCTCATGCACCATCATCTCCTCCACGACGGCGGAGCGCTTGACAATGCCGGAATCCGGCGCGAGGTTCCCCTTCAGGGCCGCCAGTCCGCCTGTCAGTGAGAACGGATTCTCGACGGGACGGATCACCTCCGGATTCCTGTTCACGGAACCTTCGATATTCTCGCCGACCGTCTTTCCGGTGCAGGTCAGGCAGCTAAGATGCAGCAGGTCCTTCTTTGTCAGTTCCTTCATGACGGCATAGACGCCGCCTGCCTCATTCAGATCCTCCATGTAGGTCGGCCCGGCGGGCGCCAGGTGGCACAGGTTCGGCGTGCGCTCCGAAACCTCATTCGCGATATCCACATCAATCTCAACGCCGGCCTCATGCGCGATGGCGGGCAGATGGAGCATGGAATTCGTGGAACATCCAAGAGCCATGTCCACGGTGAGGGCGTTCATGAACGCATCCTCCGTCATAATGTCACGCGGACGGATATTCTGCTCAAGGAGCTTCATGATCTGCATTCCCGCCTCCTTGGCAAGACGGATCCGGTCCGAATAGACCGCGGGGATCGTTCCGTTTCCCTGAAGGCCCATTCCCAGGGCCTCCGTCAGGCAGTTCATGCTGTTGGCCGTATACATGCCGCTGCAGCTGCCGCAGGTCGGACAGACCTTGCGCTCATACTCTTCGAGCTGCTCCTGTGTGATCCGGTGAGCGGTAAATTCACCGACCGCCTCAAACATCGAACTCAGGGAACGCTTCTGTCCGTAGACGTGTCCGGCAAGCATGGGGCCCCCGGAGACGAAGATCGTCGGGATGTTCAGCCTGGCCGCGGCCATCAGAAGACCGGGTACGTTCTTGTCGCAGTTCGGAACCATGACAAGAGCGTCAAACTGATGCGCTTTCGCCATACACTCGGTGGAATCCGCGATCAGATCGCGCGTGACCAGGGAATACTTCATTCCCTCATGTCCCATTGCGATTCCATCGCAGACAGCGATCGCCGGGAAAACCCTCGGAACGCCGCCGGCCATCGCGACGCCCATCCGGACAGCGTCGACAATCTTGTCAAGGTTCATATGGCCGGGGACAATCTCATTGTAGGAGCTCACGATTCCGATCAGAGGCCTCTTCATCTCTTCCTTCGACAGCCCCAGGGCATTGAACAACGATCTGTGCGGGGCCTGCTGCAGGCCCTCCTTTACCTGGTCACTCTTCATTCTATTATTTCCTCCTGTATTGTATATCGGTTTCTCATCACTACCGCATTTCATCCGGACAATGGCATCAGGACTCCGCCCGCTGTCGCGGGCACCTCATGCCGAATCATGCCCCATTCAGGTTCATCTCACTGTAGATTCATCCGATCCGGTCCGCAACACACTGTCCCATGCGCTCACATCCCACAAGTTCGGTTCCGTCTCCGTCCGTCTTAAGGTCGGCAGTGCGGAAGCTCTTCAGCGTCTCCATGACCGCTCTCTCAATGGCAGACGCTGCTTCCTCCTCACCGAGGGAATAGCGGAGCATGCACGCGCCGGACAGAATCGTCGCCAGCGGGTTCGCCAGGTCCTTCCCGGCGATGTCGGGCGCGCTGCCGTGACTGGGCTCATAAAGCCCGAAGGTCCCTTCCGCAAGGGAAGCACTCGGCTGCATGCCGATGGATCCGACAACCATGGACGCCTCATCCGAAAGGATGTCGCCGAACATATTCTCGGTCAGGACGACGTCAAACTGGGACGGCCTGCGGACAAGCTGCATCGCGGCATTGTCGACATACATGAAATCAAGCTCCACCTCGGGATAGTCCTTCGCCATTTCACCGACGACCTTCCTCCACAGACGGGAGCTCTCAAGGACATTGGCCTTGTCCACGAGCGTCAGCTTCTTCCTGCGGAGCATCGCGCTGTCAAACGCCTTCAGGGCAATTCTGCGGATCTCCGACTCGGAATAGGAAAGAATATCTGTCGCAACCTCCTCGCCGTTTCTGATCTCCGTCTTCTTCTCACCGAAATAAAGTCCTCCGGTCAGCTCCCGGAGAATCACAAAGTCAATACCCTCGGCGGCGATGTCCTCTCTCAGCGGGCAGGCATCCTTCAGGTCATCGTAGAGTGTGGAGAAGCGCAGATTCGCGAACAGACCCAGTGCCTTGCGGATACCGAGAAGTCCGGCCTCAGGCCTTTTGGACGGTTCCAGTCTGTACCAGGGGCTGGTCTTCGGATCCCCTCCGATGGAGCCCATCAGTACGGCATCGCACTTCTTTGCCAGGGCGACGGTCTCTTCCGTCAGCGGGATGCCGTGTTTCTCGATCGAACATCCGCCCAGATCCATCGGTACATACCCGAAAGCAAATCCATACTTCTCCCCTGCCCTGTCAAGGACCCGGACTGCCTGCCGGACAATCTCCGGTCCGATTCCGTCTCCCCCGATCACACCGATCCGGTAGTTTCTCTTTTCCTCACTCATATTCTATTGATACCTTTCCTGATATTTCCGTGTCAAACCATCTTAGGATATAATTTTCGTTTTTTCAACCACAAACAAAAGAATCATGCTATAATACCACTGCTATTCCAAAAATCTTATGGAGCACGAGGTATTCTGATATGGATAATCTGGATTTTCAGATTCTCACCGAACTGAAGGCGAATGCCCGCCAGACCGCGTCTGAGATCAGCAAGACCATCCATCTGTCGGTATCAACCGTGATCGAGAGGATCAAGAAGATGGAAAAGTCCGGTCTGATCCGGTCCTACACCGTCATCTGTGACGACTCAAAGCTTGGAAACGACATCACTGTCCTGATGGAGATCGGCATGGAGCATCCCCGCTTCAACGATGAATTTATCCGTCACATCGACGCTGACCCGAACATCATCGCCTGCTATTACCTGACCGGGGAATTCGATTTCATGCTGAAGATCTGCTGCCGTTCCAGCGATCATCTTGAGCAGATCCATAACCGGATCAAGGATTATCCGGGGGTGCGTGTCACCCGCACACACTATGTGCTGAGGACCGTGAAGAATATCCATTCTTCCGGGTTCGAAGCCGAACCCTCAAAACACTGACGCTTGCGAAAGGCTGCCGAAGATCCTTCGGCAGCCTTTTGTTTAGTGTCACGGAGTGTTACTTTTTCTCCGGAACCGGAGTCGGCTCCGCGGTTCCGTCGGATGCCTTCTCAATCTCGGAGATGGCACTCTTTCTCATCGGGATGCGGCAGTTCCGGTTGTTGCCGAACTCAACGATGCAGTCTTCCTCGGAAACCTGGATTACGGTTCCGTAGAATCCGCTGTTCGTAACGACGGTATCTCCAACCTCCATCGAACTGAGAAGAGCGGCCATTCTTTTCTGCTCCTTCTTCTGCGGACGGATCGCAAGGAAATACATCACGCCAAAAATAATCGCCATATAGACGACCATCATGATCATACCGGATCCTCCCAACGGAGAAGAAGCCTCTAACAGTACTGGATTCATCAATTATTTCCTCCTGGTAGTTTTATTCAGAATCAACGCTATGTGACATTCTACACAACTTTCCCTTTCTGTTCAAGTGAAAGATGAAGCCTCAGGCTTCGTTCGATTCATAGGCCCCAATCCAGTCAGCCCGGAATTTTTCATAACGCTGCTCCTGAATCGCGCTGCGGATCTCCTCCATCAGATGATTGTAAAAATACAGGTTGTGGAGGACGAGGAGCCGCATGCCCAGCATCTCCTTCGCCCGGAACAGGTGATGGATATATGCCCTGGTGTAGCTTCGGCAGGCCGGACAGCCGCAACCCTCTTCCAGAGGTGTCTCATCGAACGCAAACCTGGCGTTGTTCAGGTTGATCTTTCCCCTGTGCGTGTAGGCATGTCCATGCCGGCCGTTGCGCGACGGATAGACGCAGTCAAAGAAATCCACGCCCCGGTACACGCCCTCCACGATATTGACAGGCGTTCCGACGCCCATCAGGTAGACCGGTTTGTCCTGCGGCAGATAAGGAACCGTGGAATCCAGGACACGGTACATCTCTTCGTGTGTCTCCCCGACGGCAAGCCCGCCGACCGCATAGCCATCCAGCTCCAGTTCTGTAATCCGCTTCGCGTGTTCGATCCGGATGTCATCGTATACGGCGCCCTGATTGATCCCGAACAGCATCTGATGCGGATTGATCGTATCCGAAAGACTGTTCAGGCGGCTCATTTCCGCCCTGCATCTTACCAGCCAGCGGTAGGTTCTGTCCACGGAAGCCTGCACATAATCCCTGTCCGCGCGGGAGGAGGGGCACTCGTCGAAAGCCATGGCGATCGTCGAAGCCAGGTTCGACTGGATCCGCATGCTTTCCTCCGGCCCCATGAAAATCCTGTGCCCGTCGATATGGGACTGGAAAGAGACGCCTTCCTCCCTGATCTTCCGAAGAGAAGCAAGGGAAAAGACCTGGAACCCTCCCGAGTCTGTCAGGATGGGCCTGTCCCAGTTCATTAATCTGTGGAGGCCGCCCAGCTTCTTAATCGCCTCATCCCCGGTCCTCACATGCAGATGATACGTATTGCACAGCTCCACCTGCGTTCCGATCGCTCTGAGGTCATCTGTCGACACAGCGCCCTTGATCGCGGCCACCGTTCCCACATTCATAAAGACCGGTGTCTCGATCGTCCCGTGCACCGTCTGAAGCTGCCCCCGCTTCGCCCTTCCATCCAATGTGATCAGCTTGTATTTTCCACTCACGGCTTCCTCCTGTCCGCCTCCTGTAATCCAACTGTCCTCAGTTTATCAGCAGGCTCCCTGTTCTGTAAAGGATAAACCATACAGTTGTAAGACACACCCGCGCCGTCCCCGCGGCACTTAAGTAGTGTTTGCTTTCACTGACCGGAAGGGGTATACTATTTGCGCGAAAATCACCCGCGGCCCAGTCTGCGGTCTGAGGTATATCACCATGAATGAAAAACCAGCCTTTTCTCTCGGCATTGATATCGGATCCACCACCGTGAAAGCGGCCGTTCTGGATGAAAACCAGAACCTTCTGTTTGCCCGGTACCGCCGGCATTTTGCCGACATCCAGGGAACCCTTGCCGATCTGATTGAAGAAGCCATGAATACGCTTGGAGATCACGAGGTGTGCCCCGTGATCACCGGATCCGGCGGACTGACGCTCGCCGGCAACATGAACGTCCCCTTCCTCCAGGAAGTCGTGGCAGTCTCCAGCAGCCTGCAGAAGCATTTTCCGCAGACGGACGTCGCAATCGAACTCGGAGGCGAGGACGCGAAGATCATCTACTTTGATCCCTCGGGCATCGACCAGCGCATGAACGGAACGTGCGCGGGAGGGACCGGGTCATTTATCGACCAGATGGCTTCCCTGCTCCAGACGGATGTCTCCGGGCTGAACGAGTACGCGAAGAGCTACAAATCGCTCTACACCATCGCCGCAAGATGCGGCGTGTTCGCCAAGTCCGACATCCAGCCTCTGATCAATGAAGGCGCGACCAAGGAAGATCTCGCCGCGTCCATCTTCCAGGCGGTGGTCAACCAGACCATCTCCGGGCTTGCCTGCGGACGCCCGATCCGCGGCCATGTCGCTTTCCTGGGCGGCCCCCTGCACTTCCTCAGCGAGCTGAGGCAGGCGTTTATCCGTACCCTGAACCTGGACGATGAACACGCGATTATCCCTGAGAATTCCCATCTCTTCGCCGCGATCGGCTCCGCGATGAACGCGGACACTCTCAGGCACGAGAAGATGTCAGAGCTTGTCCACACGCTTCGAAACGGCGTTCAGATCAGCTTCGAGGTTCCCCGGATGGATCCGCTCTTCTCCTCGATGGAGGACTACCAGTCCTTTACGGAGCGGCAGGAGCGATATAATGTGAAGACGGCCGACCTGGAGACATATTCCGGCCCCTGCTTCCTGGGAATCGACGCCGGTTCCACGACGACGAAGGCCGCGCTTGTGTCCGAAGACGGCGAGCTGCTCTATTCCTTCTATTCCAACAACAACGGAAGTCCCCTTAAGACCGCGATCTCCGCGGTAAAGGAGATTTATTCCCTTCTCCCTGATAACGCTTACATCGCCTGGTCCTGCTCCACCGGCTACGGCGAGGCCCTCATCAAGTCCGCGCTCCTGCTGGACGAAGGTGAGGTGGAAACGATCGCGCATTACTACGCGGCCTCCTTCTTTGACCCCGAGGTGGACTGTATCCTGGATATCGGCGGCCAGGACATGAAGTGCATCAAGATCCGCGACAATGCCGTGGATTCCGTCCTGCTCAATGAGGCCTGCTCCTCCGGGTGCGGCTCCTTCATCGAGACCTTCGCCAAATCACTGAACTATTCCATCACCGACTTCGCGAAGGCCGCGCTGTTCGCCGCCCATCCCTTCGACCTGGGAACCCGCTGCACGGTCTTCATGAATTCAAAGGTTAAACAGGCCCAGAAGGAGGGCGCCCTTGTGGAGGACATTTCCGCCGGCCTGTCCTATTCGGTCATCAAAAATGCTCTCTTCAAGGTCATCAAGGTTTCCGACGCGAAAGAGCTCGGAAAACACATCGTCGTGCAGGGCGGCACATTTTACAATGACGGCGTCCTGAGGGCTTTCGAGAAGATTGCGGGATGCGAAGCGATCCGCCCGGATATCGCGGGAATCATGGGTGCGTTCGGCGCCGGCCTCATCGCCCGCGAGCGTTTCCATGAAGGTGATGAGGAGAAGGTGACGACGATGCTCCCGATCGAGCAGATCGAGTCGCTCCGCTTTACCACGCACAACGCCAAGTGCCAGGGCTGCACAAACCACTGCCGCCTGACAATCAACCGCTTCTCCGGCGGACGCCAGTTCATTTTCGGAAACCGCTGCGAACGCGGAATCGGCCTCAAGAAAAACAAGGACAACCTCCCGAACCTCTTTGACTTCAAGGATAAGCTCCTGTTCCACAGGCCGTCCCTTGCGCAGGATGAGGCCGTGCGCGGTGAGATCGGTATTCCGCGTGTTCTGAATATGTACGAGCTCTACCCGTTCTGGCACACCTTCTTTACGAAGCTGGGCTACCGTGTGGTGCTCTCCCCGCCCGGATCCTACCGGATCTACGAGCTGGGGATCGAATCCATCCCGTCCGAGTCGGAATGCTATCCGGCCAAGATCGCCCACGGCCACATCGAATGGCTGATCGCGCAGGGCCTGAAGAAGATCTTCTACCCCTGTGTGCCCTATGAGCGCAAAGAGTTCAAGGACGCGGGGAATCACTATGACTGCCCGATTGTCACGTCCTACCCGATGAACATCAAGAACAACGTTGAGAACCTTCAGGACAGGGGCGTTGAATTCCTGTGTCCGTTTGTCGCGTTTACAAACCGGGACACCGTCGAGCGCCAGCTTGTGGATCTGTTCCGGGATATCTCAGGCAACGAGATCCGCCAGGCGGTATCTGAAGGCTGGGCGGAGCTTGAGCGCTGCCGGAAGGCAGTCTGTGCGGAAGGCGAGCGGGTCCTTCGCTACCTGGAGGAGACCGGACGGCACGGCATCGTGCTGGCAGGACGTCCCTACCACATCGACCCGGAGATCAACCACGGAATCCCGGAGCTGATCAATTCCTTCGGCATGGCGGTCCTGTCGGAGGACAGTGTCTCTCATCTGGGGCACATCGACCGCCCCCTTACCGTGCTGGACCAGTGGATGTACCACACAAGGCTCTACGCCAGCGCCGAGTTTGTCAAGACAAGGGACGACCTGGACCTGATCCAGCTCAACTCTTTTGGCTGCGGCGTCGACGCTGTTACGACAGACCAGGTGCAGGATATTCTTTCCTCCTCCGGCAAGATCTATACCTGCCTGAAGATTGATGAAGTCAACAACCTCGGAGCTGCCCGCATCCGTATACGCTCCCTCATCGCGGCCATCCGCATCAGGGCTTCGCATCCCCAGATGCGCGAGCTTCATTCCGCTGCGATCAGCCCTGTTGTCTTCACCAAAGAGATGCGCAAGACCTATACGATCCTGTGCCCGCAGATGAGCCCGATCCACTTCAACCTGATGGAAGCGGCGCTGCAGGCAAGCGGCTATCAGCTGGTCTGTGTGGATCCTCCTGAAAAATACGCGGTGGACATGGGGCTGAAATATGTCAACAACGACGCCTGCTACCCTTCCATCATCGTGGTGGGCCAGATGATGGCGGAGCTGACCAGCGGAAAATACGACCTGAACCGCACTGCCATCATCATGTCGCAGACAGGCGGCGGCTGCCGCGCGTCCAATTACGTGGGGTTCTTCCGCCGTGCTCTCAGAAAGGCAGGCCTGGAGAACGTCCCTGTAATCTCGGCCTCCGTCCAGGGCCTCGAGTCCAACCCTGGCTTCCGCGTGAACCTGTCCATCGCGAAGCGGCTGCTGTATTCCATTGAATTCGGCGACCTGTTCATGAAATGCGTCTACCGCGTCAGGCCCTATGAGCTGGAAGAAGGAAGCGCAAACCGTCTGCATGAAAAGCTGAACGAAGAATGTCGCTCCTTCCTTGTCTCCGGGGACACCTCCATGGGCCGTTTCCGGAAGCTGTGCAGAAAGATTGTTACCGAGTTTGACGTCCTGCCGATTCACGAAGACATGAAAAAGCCCCGCGTGGGGATCGTCGGCGAGATCCTTGTCAAATATCTCCCCGCCGCAAACAATCACCTGGTGGAGCTTCTGGAACAGGAAGGAGCGGAGGCCGTACAGCCGGAGATGATCGATTTCTTCCTGTACAGCTTCTATAACGTAAACTTCAAGGCGCAGAATCACTACGCGTCCAAATGGACGGCGCGGATCTGCAACTGGATCATCGCGTACCTGGAGCATGTCAGGAAAGCCGGTAACGAAGCCCTTGCCGCCTCAAAGCGTTTCGAACCGCCCCGCAGGATACAGGATATCGGAAAACTGGCAGACGATATCGTCTCGCTCGGCAACCAGACCGGCGAAGGATGGTTCCTCACAGGTGAGATGATGGAACTGATCGAAAGCGGGACGCCGAACATCGTCTGCATCCAGCCCTTCGGCTGCCTGCCGAACCACGTTGTCGGCAAAGGCGTGATCAAGGAAGTGCGCAGGCACCATCCAGAGGCTAATATCGCCGCGATCGACTTTGATCCCGGCGCGTCCGAGGTGAACCAGCTCAACCGCATCAAACTGATGCTGGCGACCGCGAACAAAAACCTGTGAATGGCCTGCCCGGTTATACTGGTTAACCTTAGCGATTTCCAAGCGTCAGCGCCGGAAAGCGCTTAGTTTAACCGCATATACCGCGGTTTTGGGCATGAG
>ONVT01000112.1 GCA_900321365.1 uncultured Eubacteriales bacterium
GACCGCGGCAGCGGTTGAGGATATGGATAACAAAACAAGACACGTTATCCGGAAACATTTTTATCCCTGAAAGGAGAATTTTACAATCCGGAACGGGCTGATAGACAGGGGAATAACCTGCGCGGAGACCTTTGACTATGAAGTGGCGGATAAAATATATGATCCGTTTGACAATCTGGTTATGGCCGTGACCTTGCATGAGAACGGAAAAGTTGACAAGCGGGTTCTTGGTTCCCTGACGGAAGCGGTGAGAGCCAACTCTTCGGATGAAGCCGGATGGTCCCGCCTGAAAACCGTTTTTATAAACCCGGGACTTCAGCTGGTATCGTTTACGATCACGGAGAAGGGCTATGCGCTTCGCAACCCGGGCGGGCAATACTTCGGCTTTGTCAGCTCGGATATAGAAAAAGGCCCGGAACAGGCTGTCGGCGCCATGGGCGTCGTCACAGCCATGCTGTATGAACGCTATAAAAACGGGCGCGCACCACTGGCACTCCTGTCTATGGACAATGTATCCCAAAATGGGAAGAAGCTCCGGGAGAGTGTACTGGAAATGGCGGAAGCCTGGAAAGAAAACGGCTATGTGGAAGCCGGATTCATTGACTATCTGAAGGATGAGTCATGCATTACCTTCCCCTGGTCCATGATCGATAAGATTACGCCACGTCCGAGCGAAAGTGTCTGCAGGATGCTGGAGAAGAGCGGTATTGATTATATGCAGCCGGTTGTGACTTCCAAACACACATATATCGCTCCCTATGCTAATGCTGAAGAGCCGCAGTACCTGGTGGTGGAAGACGCATTTCCAAATGGCCGTCCCCCCCTGGAGGAAGCCGGTGTGTATATGACGGACCGCGAGACGGTCAACAAAGCAGAGCGAATGAAAGTGACGGTGTGCCTGAATCCCATCCACACAGCCCTGTGTACATATGACTGCATGCTGGGTTACGAACTGTTTGCCGATGGGATGAAGGATCCGGAGCTCGCGGAACTGGCCAGACAGGTCGGGTATGTGGAAGGTCTTCCTGTAGTGGAAGATCCGGGCATCCTTTCACCGGAAGCGTTTCTTGATGAGCTGATGAGCGTGCGCTTCCCGAATGTCTACCTGGGCGATACGAGTGCAAGAATTGCGGTCGATATATCCCAGATGACCGCCATCCGGTTCGGTGAAACCATAAAGGCCTATGTCTCCCATTATGGCGATGCCGGGAAACTGGTTGCGATACCGCTTGCCATTGCCGGATGGATCCGCTACCTTCTGGGCGTGGATGATAAAGGACGGCCGATGGAACTCTCGCCTGATCCGATGATTCCGTATTTGAAGAGGCAGCTTTCCGGGATTGAATTCGGTCATCCTGAGAGCCTGAAAAACCAGCTCAAAGGCCTTCTGATCAATGAGTCTATCTTTGGAACAGACCTTTACAGGGCAGGGATCGGGGAGAAGATAGAGCGGATGGTTCGGAGCGAGATTTCAGGTCCGCGAGCTGTCAGGAAGACGCTGAAGCAGTACCTTGGAACACATTGAAACGGTTTTCATGATGTTTTACGAAGGGAAGGGTTACCATATTACTGCTGTATCGGATTGTTTATCCGGTTCTGGATCTTGCCCCATGTGGTTTGCTCTGTCTATCTGACACAAAAAATGTGACATTTCCTCGAAACATTACGAACAACGCCCGGCCGCCCTGGCCGGGTGTTGTCTGCTTCGCTGAACTTTTCGGATTCCGGCATCTTTTGATGGACGGAGGAAAGGAGGGGTGGTAGTCTTTTCTCAATCTTATTTCTGAACGTCAAGCATTTTTTATTGCATTGGTTCTTCATAGTTCTCCGCGAGCTAGCTACAGAATGGCATCAGCATGACATTGGGATGCCGCCTGCGTTGAAACAGTGTGAATCTTTTCTTTTTCCCCGTATGTGAAGCCTGAATTGAGAGAGGCGAGGCGGGGAGGTTCTCAGGAAACATCTATAGTCCCTGTATGCAAAGATCGAAACGCGGTCGGCGAGGCGGGCGATCTTTAACAAATTATCAAAACTCCCCGTATTCATACCACGAGAAGGAAAGAAAGGAGTAAGGTGTCTGCTGAACAGTTGAACAGCAGGCCCGCAGCAGTCATGATGGATCAGCAAAGATTTCTCGAATGCAGGGCCCAGCTGATGGCCCGGCTGGAACTGTCCCGCGACA
>ONVT01000323.1 GCA_900321365.1 uncultured Eubacteriales bacterium
GGGCTATGTAAGGTTTTTTTGCCTGGTACACCCGGAGGAAAAGACAAGCAGGATGTATAAGTAATTTATGTACAGGTCCTTACTTCAAGAACGCCACCGGCGTTCCTGAAGTAATTGATATACAGATCCTCAGTCAAAGAAAAGATACTGTGCTGCCTGTACCAGAAGATCCGCACTCTTCACTGCTCCAAGTTTCCCGGAATCAATCAGAATATGGCGGCCCGTAACCTCATCCTCCGGATGGGATGAGAATCTTCTCCGGTACTTGTCACGGGCCCTGTCCTCATTCAGGATGAGCACCTTCGCCTCCTCCTCACCGGTATGAAGCATCTCCATCACGTTCCGGATCCGATCCTCTCTGGATGCATAGATAAAGATATGCAGGGCACGGGGCTCGTCCTCGAAAACCTGGTCGGCGCACCGCCCCAGAATAATACAGGGCCCTTCGCGTACCAGTGACCGGAGTACCTCGCTCTGCCGCTCAAACTCAAGCTGTGCCTCATCACGGATCTCGTCGCGTATCTCGCGGCGGAACAGGCTCATCAGGATATTTTTACCCCCGCCCTCTGTCTTCTGACGCTCCTTCGCGCCATCCTCCGCCTTCGGAACGCCATCCGGTGCTCCTGCCTCCATCTGCAGACTCTGCACCCTTGCTTCCACCGCACTGCGGTCATAAACCGGGATACCGAGCCTGCTGCTCATCAGGCCGGCAATCTCATGCCCCCTGCTCGCGAACCTTCGCGAAATTGTGATGATATAGTTTTCCATCCCGTTCTCCCTTATCAGGTCCTTAGGACCTTACCCTCGCAGCGGCAAGGCATATCCCCATACAGACGGCGAGCGCAAGCATCGCCAGGCAGCTCTTTGCCATGCCGGCCGCGCCTGACATTGACTGCACAAGAGGCGTGATCAGGACATCCGCGCCAAGGTAAAATGCCGGAATCAGCCCTGCCATGGCAGTCTGCGCCTCACCGTCAAGACGCTCGTCCTCCGTCTGGATCAGGTTCGGAAAGATCATGCCGGCCCCGAATCCTGTGCCGGCACCCCCCAGGAGCGGAACAAGACCGCCGGTAAAGCCGGAGCGCGCGGCCAGCGTACAGGGAATCAGGACGGCCAGGGTCACCACAGTTCCGATCACCCACAAACCTCGTGCGCTTCTCTTCAGAAGGCCGGTCACAACACGTCCTGCCGCCATGCCGCAGCATACGGTCAGGATACACATAACCAGATCCGCTCCCTGATCGCCCTGCGACACCTGGGCGCTGAATGTCAGATGTACAGCGCAAAGAAGCAAAAGGCCGCAGCAAAGGGCCGAACCGTACAGGAACAGCAGCCGTACAAGCCATGCCTCCTGCTGGCGGTCGTCTACATTTCCCTTTTCCCGGATCAGCTTTTCCCTGCGTCTCTGTCTCAGGACATCCTCTTCCTTCCTGCGCTGCTTCAGAATGGAAGCGACATCACGAAGCAGTGTCCTTCGCAGGAGAAATACGCTCATGCAGAGGATGATCTGAAGAATCGCCAGTGCCTGACTGGCCGTCCGCCAGCTTCTTCCCATGGAAAGAATATACCCGACCAGGCAAGATCCCGCCGCAACCCCCATGGCGCTGCAGGCAAACAGCAGACCGGCCTTTCCTGAGCAGGTTTCCCGGAGCAGATAACAGATGAGCGAAAGGCACAGTCCCAGTGAGAACCCAAGTGCCGTAATCCAGACCCCCAGATTCCAGAATTCCCTTGACAGAGAGAACCCGATCAGAGACATCGCCTCCAGGGCGATCGCCCCCACGATGAGATCTCTTGCCAGTATATATCCACGGATCCGGTCGGAGAGAATCACCGCGGCAACCGCGCCCGCACCCCCCAGGAGCCTGAGCAGGGCGATGTAGGGAATCTCCACACGCAGGCTCTCACACACATTTTCCCAGAGCACGCCAAGAATCTGCGCCGGCAGGACCCCGGCAAACAGGGAGATGGAGACGGAAACGAAATAGGTTACTGTCATATCGAAATCCTTCTTTCAGGCCTGAGTGCTCTCCCGGATCTTCTCCGCGATCTCCTTAATACGCTGCAGCCTGTGGTTGATCCCGCTCTTCCCGACCGGGGGATCAGCGGACTGAGCCAGCTCCTGCAGGCTTCCATCCGGATTCTCGATCCGCAGTTTCGCTGCCTGCTGCAGGGATAACGGAAGAGAGTGGATCCCGACCGTGCGCTCGATGAGCTCGATATCCTCGAGCTGTCTTAAGGAGGCAATCCCTGTCTTCTTCAGGTTTGCCGCCTCGAAATTGACCTGACGGTTGATATTGCCCGCGATGTCCCTCAGGATCCTCGCATTTTCCAGCTTCATCAGGCTTTTCGTCGCTCCGATGGCACCCAGGAAATCCGAGATCTGTTCCCCCTCTTTCAGATAGACCACACTGCGGGCTTTGCGCTGCGTCTTTCTGGCGGAAAAACCGATGGAAGAGAGCAGCTTCAGGACGCTCATGGCATCCTCCTCCGAGAGCGGGGCTATCTCCAGATGGTAGCTCTTCGAGGGATCGCTGACAGATCCTGCCACAAGGAACATTCCTCTCAGGAAAGCCTTCCTGCAGCAGGTCTTCTGCAGAAGATTCTGGGAAATACGCGCGCCCTGCACCTTTTCCCGGACGTCATCCCTTCCTGCCTCGTCCATCCCGATCACGTGGTCGAGCTTCACCATCTCCAGAAACCTTCTCACCTGTTCCCTTCCCCGGATCAGCACGATAATCTCCCGGCCGGCAGTCACTGACTCAACCGGGTCACTCCAGACTTTTCTGAGCGCGCTTTCAAAAGCCTGTGCCGCACAGGTATTCTCCGTCCGGATCCCGGCGTACTCCTGTGTCAGAACCGGGCACAGATGGAAGAGGGCGGCGATGAGAGCAATCTGGCAGTGTCTTGCCGAAGAGCCCTGCTGTGAAAGCTCTTCCCTGACTTCGGATGAAAATGACATCTCGCCTCCTACTGCCTGTTGATGTCCCGGTGAAGCACCGCCACCGGCCACGGACCCTTTAAGAAAACATCTGCCAGACGGTTCGCCATCGTCACAGACCGGTGCTTCCCGCCGGTACACCCGACACAGATCATCAGCTGTCTCTTTCCCTCCGCGCGGTACTTCGGAATCAGGTATTCCAACAGGTCCGTGACCTTCTCAAGAAACGTATCCGCCTCACCACCCTGACAGACATACGCACGGACCTCAGGGTCATTTCCCGTCTTATGCTTCAGTTCGTCCACATAAAACGGGTTGGGCAGAAACCGCACGTCGAACACCAGGTCCGCGTCCGACGGGATTCCGTACTTATAGGCAAAGGAGAGGATCGACAGAAAGAGGCTTCCCTCCTGCGCATCCTCAGAGAACAGACGCGACAGTTCTGCCATGAGCTGCCTGGTAAGGAGATCGCTCGTGTCGATCACATAGTCCGCCACATCCCGAAGGGGCATCAGGACCTTCCTCTCCGCGGCAATTCCATCCTCGATCCTTCCGCCCGAGGCCAGCGGATGGAGCCGCCGGGTGTATTTGTACCGGCGTACCAGCTGTTCCTGGGAACAGTCGAGAAACAGGATCTCGTGGGGGTATTCCTTCATGATCTCCAGAAAGCGGTCCACACTCCCGCCGCCCTTGTAAAGGCTTCTCACATCCAGACCAAGGGCAACCTTGCTGTATTCCTGTGCGGGCGTGGCAGCGAGCTCGGCGAACTTGTCGGTCAGCTCGAGGGGAAGGTTGTCCACGCAGAAATACCCCATGTCTTCCAGCATCTTCAGTGCCTGTGTCTTTCCTGATCCGGACATGCCGGTCACTACCACAAATCTCATTGATGTCCTCCCAAAAACGCTGTTTACCCTGGCCGGCGGTATTCACGATCTTTTACACGGAGCTGTCTTCTTCAAAACCAAGCATCCGCACCTCAGGCTCGAGTTTTACTTTGGAATTGTCAAACACGGCCTGCTGCACACAGGCGATCAGACGCCTCACATCCCGGGCGGTGGCACCTCCTGTGTTGACAATAAAACCGCAGTGCTTCTCAGAGACCTGGGCGCCGCCCTCGCGGCAGCCGCGCAGGCCTGCCTCATCGATCAGCGCGCCGGCGTAATACCCCTCCGGGCGCTTGAAGGTCGATCCCGCGCTCGGAAGCTCCAGCGGCTGCTTCGACTGCCGCCTTTGCTTCAGGTCTTCCATCACGGCTGCGATCTGTTCCTTCTGGCCCTCCTCCAGTTCGAGAACCGCCGAGAGGATCACAAGGTTCTGGCTTTGCGCGATGGAAGTGCGGTAGCCGAACTGCATCTGCCCGCAGGACAGTGTACGGATCTCTCCCTCCTGGTCGAGCACTCGGACAGACCGGACGATATCCTTCATCTCATAGCCGAACGCCCCCGCATTCATGGTCAGGGCTCCTCCCAGAGTTCCCGGAATCCCGGAAAGGCCTTCCATTCCGGTGAGGGATTCCTCCAGTGCCCTGCGCGACACCGCAGACAGCATGGCTCCCGCCTGCGCCTCGATCCTGTTTTCATAAACGCGGATGCCGGACAGGTTCCTGGAGATCTGTATGATTACTCCGCGGTATCCTTCATCCGAGACAAGCAGATTGCTCCCGTTCCCCACTACATAATACGGCAGGGCGTGCTGCCGGCAATACATCAGAACGCGCACGAGATCCGTCTCTGACGCAGGCAAGACAAACAGATCCGCCTCTCCCCCGATCCGGAAAGTCGTATGCTTCTTCATATACTCATGCTCGAGAGCCGCATCCTCCCCGACGATATCCAGGATATCGGTGATGCAGTCCTCTGTCACTGCCATTTTCCCCCTCATCGCTCCCTCTTTCCTTTTTTTCTTTCCTTCATACACGAAGGACAGCACCATCAGTCCCGCGCAGACCAGGCTTATGACAAGCCCCTTCGTCATGCCGCCCGGCATGTAGGACAGGAGGATCTCATGCTCTCCGGCTGTGAGCGCAAGCCCCATCAGCGCCTCCCCGATACAGTCTGCCTCCACCGGACTGCCGTCCACGCTGCACTTCCAGTTCCGGTCCCACGGAACCGTGATCACCAGTTCCCCGTCCCTGTCAGCCGTGATCCTGCCCGACAGCGTGCTTCCCTGTACCTTCACATCCTCCAGCACGCACTGGGACAGCTTCGAGACAACCTCTTCCTCCAGGGCATCCGGACAGGTGTAGACCGTGGCGTTCTGGGTGGAGCCGTTGTTGATGGACGCCTTTACGGACGCGTCAAAGGAATCGTCACATGCCTCGATCACATACAGATGGTCCGTGAAGGTCGTATACGTCTTCGTAAACTCCGGCGTTGTGACGACCAGGTCCTTGACACGGTTTGGCAGGTAAACGTAGACCTGTTTCCCTTCCGGTATCCGGATTCCGCTGCTGACGCCGTCCTCCAGTGTGAGGTAGCGGTCAAGCGTATAGATCGGGCCCAGCCCGGTGGCAAGCCTGACAAAGTCTTCCTGTACATCGATCGGCGTCGGTCCGGACAGATCCCACTCAGTGATCTCCGGATTTGCCAGGAAACCGATGGGAAGCGCGTTCTCATTCTTATATACGGTCAGATTGTTGTCCTTTGATACTTCCTCAAACCCATACAGTGTGCTGCCCTTCCCGTTCGCGCTCAGGACATACCGGATGCCGAGCACGTCGTTCATCAGGTCCGTGACTCCGTTGTATCCGTTCTTGTTGGTACGGGCCTCCATGCCGATCCTGTCACAGAAGTTCGTGACGGACTGCTGCATCGTCGAATTGAACATGACCACGGAATTGCCTCCGCAGAAAAGCGTCACGTTCCGCATTCTCTGCGCGTCCACCTCGGAACGGAACCAGTCCTCGTCCCCGATTTCCGCCATCAGCTCCTTATATGACTTCTGGTCCTGCAGGTAAATGGACCGGGTGACGGAGTCATTGCAGATAATCCCGTAGATTCCTGCAGCCCCTGCCTCCGTGATGCACAGGGCAGACAGCGCGAAGGCGGCCGCCCGGCGCGGAATACGCACGCGGCGAAGGACCAGAAGCAGGACGGCATACATGACAAGCAGGGCGATCGTAACCAGGAATACGCGATGGGGATAGGGATTTCCCTCGTAATCCTTCCCGAACTGGCCGATCAGGCACACCAGCGCAAAGACAACCGGCACGCATCCTGCCAGAAGAACCCTCCACAGACGCATCCTTCGAAGATCTCTCAGGGCGTCATAGGACATGGTCAGCACAACCGCGATATAGACAAACGCAAACCGGTTCGGAAGCCCGTTCTGCTGATGGAATCCGTGCCAGATGTAGTTGAGCGTCTTCATGCTGAAGCTCAGGAGAAGGAATCCGGCAAGAGCAATCCGTGCGATCCTCTCCCGGAGCGTCAGGCGGCGGTCCAGCGCAAAGAGCAGCACCAGGATCAGCACGATCACCCCGCAGTATGCGTTCAGCCCGACCTGGGTGTTGGCGATGTTGATCGGCGGTATCGTGGCAAAATGCGCAAGCATCATGTCCACAAAGCTGTCAAAGCACTGCAGCGTCCAGGGAAACTGGTTGCTCTGCATTGCCTCGGAGGCAGTGAGCGCGCTGTAGGCCGGCAGGAGCACCATGGCCCCGCACCCGCCGGCAATGGCGGAAAACCATGCGAAGCGGAGAATCCTTGCGACGAGTCTGCGCACACCGCACCCGCCCCGGATGATGAGGCAGACCACAAAATAGAGCACCGAAAAGATGCACAGCATAAACCCGATATAATAGTTGCACCAGATCCCGCAGCACAGCGCGACGCCATACAGCCTTCCGTCGGACGCGTCCGTGAGTGTGCGGTTTTCCACGATCCCGCAGATTCTCTCGATCCCGCACATGCACAGGGGGAGCATCGCCACCGAATCCAGCCACATCAGGTTGAAATAGTACCCGATCAGGAAACTGCTCAGGGCGAACATCGTTCCAAAAGCCACGCTCAGCGCAAAAGACCTGGTATTCCTGCGGTGCAGATACCATGTCATGGTTCCGCCGCACAGGCCGATCTTGAGAAGGATCATCAGATCCATGAAGTCGCACACATTCGCGGTCGGAACGAGGGCGATCAGGAAGTTGAGCGGGCTTGCCAGATAATAGGCCCAGGTCGCCCAGAAATTATAGCCCAGTCCGGCAGAAAAAGAATACAGGAGGCTGCCGCCCGTCGTCAGCTTCTCGTGATATTCCGTGTAAAACGGAAGATACTGATGAAGGGAGTCTATGATCAATGCAGTCCCGTCGCCAAAGGGCCACAGCCCGATGACAATAAATCCGGCTCCTGCCAGAATCGTCGGGATCAGCATCCCGATCAAAAAATAATATACTCCCGTATGTCTGCGTGCTGCCTTCATGAATCTTTTCTTTCTTCCTGTTTCAGGAGCTGCCATGAAATTGCCTGTGAAGTAAGGACCTGTACATAAATTACTTATACATCCTGCTTGTCTTTTCCTCCGGGTGTACCAGGCAAAAAAACCTTACATAGCCC
>ONVT01000137.1 GCA_900321365.1 uncultured Eubacteriales bacterium
AAGGGGGAACTCCACAATGGCAAAAGAAAAGGTTATCCTCGCTTATTCCGGAGGACTGGACACTACGGCCATGATTCCATGGCTGAAAGAAAACTTTAATTACGATGTCATCTGCTGCTGCGTTGACTGCGGTCAGGAGGAAGAGCTCGACGGTCTTGAGGAGAGGGCTCTCTCCAGCGGTGCTTCAAAACTATATATTGAAGATATTGTCGACGAATTCTGTGAGGATTTCGTAATGCCTTGCGTCGAGGCCGGCGCGGTGTATGAGCATGCTTATCTGCTGGGAACCTCAATGGCACGTCCCGCCATCGCGAGGAAGCTGGTGGAAATCGCACGTAAGGAGGATGCCGTTGCTGTCTGCCACGGTGCGACAGGCAAGGGAAATGACCAGATCCGCTTCGAGCTGGGGATTAAGGCGCTCGCTCCTGATCTGAAGGTCATTGCGCCCTGGCGCATGACGGACGTCTGGACGCTCCAGAGCCGCGAGGATGAGATCGAATACTGCAAGAGCCACGGAATCAACCTTCCGTTCTCGATGGGCAAAGGCTATTCCCGTGACCGCAATCTGTGGCATATCAGTCATGAGGGGCTGGAACTCGAAGATCCCTCTCTCGCTCCGAATTATGACTCTCTTCTGGTCCTCTCTGTTACCCCGCAGCAGGCACCGGATGAAGAAACAGAAATCACCATGACATTTGAAAAGGGTATTCCGAAGACGGTAAATGGCAGAGCCATGAAGGTCTCTGACATCATCCGCACCTTAAATGAACTCGGCGGAAAGAACGGAATCGGGATCATCGATATCGTTGAGAACCGCGTTGTCGGTATGAAGAGCCGCGGCGTTTATGAGACTCCCGGCGGAACGATCCTGATGGCTGCCCATGATCAGCTCGAAGAGCTGTGTCTCGACCGGGAAACCATGGAGTGTAAGAAAAGGCTTGCCAGCCAGCTGGCGCAGACCGTCTATGAGGGAAAATGGTTCACTCCGCTTCGTGAGGCGATTCAGGCGTTCGTCGAGTCGACGCAGCAGTTTGTGACCGGTGAGGTGAAGTTCAAACTCTATAAGGGCAACATTATCCGGAACGGAACGACAAGCCCCTACTCTCTGTACAACGAGTCGCTCGCCTCCTTCACGACCGGTGACCTCTATGACCATCACGACGCGGACGGGTTCATCACTCTGTTCGGCCTGCCCCTGAAGGTGCGTGCCATGAAACTGCAGGAAACCGCAAAGACAAATTTCACGGACAGAATCACCGGCATGGTCAGCGAGATGCAGGAGCATTTGAAGGAATCGTGAACTTCATAGCCAGATACCGCTTGAAAGAGCGAGTCTATCAGGATAAAGCAGTATCGATTACGGTATTGGGAACGAATCATTGCACTCAATGGTTGATTATGTTATGATATTGCGGTGTTGGAGGAATCCGGCAGGATTTTAAACTAAAGCTTTCAGCTTTGGGAGATAAACACAGATGGAAATCATTCGGCACCAGACAGATGCCGAACCATAAAAAAAGAAAATGGAGCGGAAAGAAAGATGAGTCAGGCGAAGGTTGACCGGAACAAGGAACAGAAACGTAATGTCAAAAAGATCATGGCACAGGAGAAAAGAAACTGGATGCTTACCCAGGCAGTTCTGATTGCCATCGGTGCTGCGGTGATTATCTGGATCTTTGTAGCACTGTTCCAGGCAGTCAAAGGTCCTTCCACTGATACGTCTGCCGTCCAGTCTGTCACCTATACGGTTGACAGCAGCGCGCTTACGGATTATCTCGCGACGCTGGAAGACGCATAACCCATGACGTTGGAAGACACATAACTCACGACGTTGGATGACGCATAGCATCTGTCGAAGAATTGTCCCCGGGCCAGGCCCGGGGGTTTTCATTATCCTGATTGCGAACGTCAGGCACTTTTTTCACTGTTATCGTTTTGGGGCTGTTCGGGAATGAATTCCTGACAGAAAGATCCTACTTCGTCTCTATCCCTTTCGCCTGAAGGAACCTGCTCACCATATCATCCCACACCCGATCCAGGGATTTGTCCAGTGTAAAGATCCGAAGGGATGTCCCCGTTGTGATGCTCGCCTCATCCTTCGCGTAAGTCAGGTTAAGAAACAGTCCGTCTATCTGCTCTTTCGTCAGGGATAACCCTGAGCTCTTCAGCAGCTTTTCCGCATTATAATCCGCGAGCTTCAGGACGATCCTCATGTGGATCGGCGTGTGCTTCCCCTTGATGATGTTATACAGGACCGGCCGGATCATTCTCCAGGTCATGACCTGATCCCCCTCTCCGAAATATTCCGGATGCCAGGTTCCGTCGATCAGGAATGTGGTGAAAGTCGTCACGGATCCTTCGGAGAAAAGAAATGTATCAAAGGTGTCACCTGCAAGAAGCTTTGTCATAAATGCTTTCGTGTCGGTTATCTTCAGGGCGAGCATAGTTGATCCTCTTTAGGGCCTGTATATATATTACCTGTGCAATCTGTTCAAGTAGTTTATATACAGTTCCTTAGTCAAAATCGAACGAAAAGACGGTTACGTATGTAAATAATATACGACGGCAGAAAAGATTTGGAAAGCAAAGAACAGTGAAATGTGCAATCGGTACTTTTCATGCGTGTACAGATGTGCTATACTTGCGATGTAGTATTAAAAACTACATGATAGATCACAGATATTTTTGAGGTGAAGGTATGAGTTATCTGGTTGTGATCGACAGCTGCGGAGAACTGACGCCGGACATGAAGGCTTCCGGACATTTTATGTCGGCTCCGCTGACGATGGATGTGGATCAGTATCATTTTGTAGACGATGAGACCTTTGACCAGAAAGAGTTTCTGCGAAGGGTGAAGGAGAGCCCGAACTGTCCGAAAAGCGCATGTCCGTCGCCGCAGTTTTACAAGGAATGCTTTGACAGGGATTTCGATCATCTGTATGCGGTGACTCTGTCGGGCGCTCTCTCAGGCTCGTATAACAGTGCCGAAGTCGGCAGGACCATGGCCCTGGAGGAGCATCCACATAAAAAGATTCATGTCTTTAATTCCAAATCTGCTTCGATCGGGGAGACGCTGATCGGGCGTAAGATCGCCGAGTACGAGGAGGCCGGATTCTCCTTTGAAGAAGTCATAGAGAAGGTTGACGCATATATTGAGAGTCAGGTGACCTGGTTTGTCCTGGAATCCCTGGACACGCTGCGGAAGAATGGCCGTCTGTCAAACTTCAAGGCTTTTGTTGCCACTGCCCTCAAGATCAAGCCGATCTGCTCTTCCACGCCGGATGGAGAGATCCAGCAGGTCGGGCAGGCACGAGGTATCAACAAGGCCCTCGTGAAGATGGTCGAGATGGCCGCGGAAGCAGCCGGACGCATGCAGGACAATGAGATTGCCGTCTCCCATACCAACAATCCGGAGCGCGGGCAGATGGTGCTGGACGCCATACGTGAGCGTGTGAAGGCCAAGAACTATTTCCTGGAAAATGGCCGGGGATGCACTTCGATGTACGCGAACGACGGGGGGATTATCCTGGTGCTGTGATTCTCCCCGCCAGTATACGTATCTATGACAGACCTCAGGCGGGGAGAAGCAGAGCAATGCGAGGTTTCCCCGTTTTCGTGCGCGGTGAAAACGCTGAACTGGCGGGGATCAGGACGCGTCTTGCCTGATTTCCCCGCCAGTATACGTTTCTAAGACAAACATCAGGCGGGGAGAAACAGGATGTGTGCATGTTCCCCCCGCCTTCATGTGCGGTCACTTCGCCAGCAGCATCATGATCTCGTTGCTCCGGGCGATGAACTGGGTCATGGCTTCCGGCTTGAGCGGTGCATTGGCAAGAGCAGCCAGGTCATAGAGCTGCTTTGCGAACATCTCCGCGTGCTCGCCGTCCTTGTGAGCAAGCAGGTACTTCACCAGCGCATGCTTTTCATTCAGCGTCAGCGTCTGTGCCGGCGCGAAGATATCCATGTCCATACCCGATCCTGACATGCTGTACATGCGCATCATATCCTGCATGCGGCGGCCTTCCTCCTGGATCGTCAGCATGGAGGAGATCTTCTCATCCTTCAGGCTCTGTACCTGGACGGTCAGCTTGTCATTCCCGATTGCCTTCTTGAAGAGCTCCGCAAGAGTTTCCGTATCGGCCTTCAGTTTCTCCTCATCCGCTTCCTCCGACTTCATGGAGCCGGTCACGTCAGCGTCAATGCGCTCGAACTTCAGATCCTCTCTCTTCTGCTCGACGTGCTGGAGATACGGGGAATCAATATTGTGGTGCAGGATGACCGCGTCCATTCCGTTTTCCCTGAACATACGGATGTACTGTCCCTGCTGGGACTCGTCCGTCACGTAGTAGATTGTGGTCTTCTCCGGCTCCTTCGGCTCTTCCTCTTTGTCTGTATCAGACTCTCCGGTTGCATCTGAAGCAGATGATTCTGCCTTGTCAGTGTCAGCCGAATCTTCAGCACCAGCTGCTTCCGCTTTGCCAGACGCGGATTCTTCCGGCTCCTCCGTAAAGTCAATCTCCTCTGCCTTCACCTCACCGTCACCGGACTTCTCTTCATCGGCCTCTGTTGTGCTGTCTCCGGCCTTCACACCGCTGTCACCGGCCTCATTCGCGCTTTCCTTCGCCGACTCAGTGTCAGCCGTGTCATTTTCCCCGGGTTTGCCCTTCTCTATCTCCTCAAGATGCTCCAGATACTCCTTCAGGGTGAAATACTTACCGTCCAGATCCTTGAACAGCATGTAGTCCTGCAGGCGTTCGGAGAACTTGTCGTCCTTCAGGCAGCCATACTTCAGGAACGGGCTGATGTCGTCCCAGTACTTCTCGTAATTTTCACGGTCGGTCTTGCACATGCCGGTCAGCTTGTCGGCAACCTTCTTCGAAATATAATCGCGCAGCTTCTTCACGAAGCCGTCGTTCTGCAGTGCGGACCTGGAGACGTTCAGCGGGAACTCCGGGCAGTCAATCACGCCCTTGAGCAGCATCATGTACTCCGGCACAACCTCCTTGATGTTGTCCGCGATGAAAACCTGATTGTTGTAGAGCTTGATCGTTCCCTCGATGGAATCATATTCCGTGTTGATCTTCGGGAAGTACAGGATTCCCTTCATGTTGAACGGATAATCCGCGTTCAGGTGAATCCAGAACAGAGGCTCACGGTAATCATTGAACACCTTGCGGTAAAATGTCTTGTACTCTTCATCCGTGCAGTCATTCGGATGCTTTCCCCAGAGCGGATGGATATCGGAAATGCTCACCGGTCGTTTGTTGATCTTCACGCGGTCACGCGCCGGAGAGATCTCAACCGTCTTCTTCTCTCCGTTTTCGTCTTCCTGCTCTTCCGTCTTCGCCTCCTCGTGAATGCGCTCCACGATGACATCGGTATCCTTCAGATCACTCTCATCGATCGTTTCGAACTCCTGGGGCGCATTTGCCTTCTCCAGGAAAATCTCCACAGGCATGAAGCTGCAGTAGCGCTCAAGAACTTCCCGCATGCGATACTCGTTCGAAAACTCAAGACAGTCCTCGTTCAGGTGAAGCGTGATCGTAGTTCCGATCTCCTGGCGGCTTCCGTCGCGGAGAGTGTAGGTCGAGGAACCGTCGCACTCCCAGTGAACCGGCGTGGAGCCGTCCCTGTAGCTGAGCGTGTCGATTTCGACATTGTCGGAGACCATGAACACGGAATAGAATCCCAGTCCAAAATGACCGATGATGTCGTCTTTATTCGCCTTGTCCTTGTACTTTTCGAAGAATGCGGTTGCGCCGGAAAAAGCGATCTGCGTAATGTATTCCTCGACTTCGTCCGCGGTCATTCCGAGGCCGGTATCGGAGAAGCTGACCGTCTTCGCTTCCGGATCCACCACGACATGGATGGAATCCTTATGGTCGTCCGGGTACTGGTACTCGCCCATGATTTCCAGCTTGTGAAGCTTCGAGATCGCGTCGCAGGCATTCGAGATCACCTCACGGACGAAGATGTCGTGATCCGAGTAGAGCCACTTCTTGATGATAGGCAGCATGTTCTCGCTGTTAATGGAAAGATATCCCTGTTTCTCTGTCATATGTCAATCACTCCTTTTCTGATTATTATTATATGAAGTTTCCTATACGAAATTCATCTGAGACATATGATAAAACGAATAATGATAATTGTCAATAGCACTCGGCTAAAGTGAGTGCTAATAAAATGTTCCTCGTTACAACTTCCATAATTGCACAGGAATTGACGGGAATCCAAACTCATATTATGCAGTAATCTGTGCTAAATCAAAGCGAATTACGTTAAATGAATTTGTAACAGCTGCGATCAGGGACGAATGTCAGAAAATGGCTGTACAGATGTAAAATCAAGGAGAGGTGCCACTCGTATAGCACCTCTCCTGCATTATCTTTCATGGATTTTATTTACTTCGGATAAGGCGAAAAAGGATTCCCTGATAACGCCGGTTATTCTGAAGTTGTTTCCTGTCGTTTGCCGAACCGGGATCTGGTCAAATCGACTTATACTCCGGTTACTTCCTTCACCTTGTCCGTCGCACACTCACAAGCCTGGGCCGCTGCGTCTTTCACTTCCTCAGCCGCGTCCGCAGCACATGCGCAGGCTTCCGCTGCCGTATCCTTTACTTCTTCGACAGCGTCTTCTGCCTTGTCTGCCGCGCACTCACACGCTTCAGCCGCTGCGTCCTTCACTTCCCCGGCCGCGTCCGCTGCTTCGTCGGTCCTCTTTTCTGCTGCCCCCTTGGCTTCATTGAAAAGACCTTCCGCGGTCGTCTTCACTTCCGTAAACGCCTTCATTGCCTTCTCCTGAGCCTGCTCAAAAAGAGTTTTTCCGTCGGCCTTTGCCTCGTTCTTTGCGTCATCAATGTTTTCCTTTGCGACAGCAACATCATCTGCTATTTCTGACACCTTCTTTTCAGCATCATACCTGACATCATCGACCTTCTGGCCCAAATCTGCCTTTGCTTTCTCTCCTTCCTGCTCAGCACGGGCCCTGGCTTCGGCAGCTTCCTGTGCCATCCTCGCTTCAGCCTCTTCCATAGCAGTACGGGAATTCTCAATTTCCTTTTCCAGGGACGCAACCTTCTCTGTCGCTGCCTTTGCCGCGTCCAGAAGAGGCTTCAGAGTGTCATCCATCACATCCGGATTCATCTCCGCATACTTTTTACCAAGCTCCGCATATGCTCTGGTGACTTCTTTCTGCGCATTTGCAATCTGAATTTTTAGGCTTCCGGTCTCGGCGGCGTTCTTCGCACGTCCTGCTACAGTCTTTCCAAATCTTCCAAGGGAATCCCCAAGTTCATCAAAAAATGCCATCAGTCTCTACCTCCTTCTTCATCAGTCTCATTGCTGCTTCTGCGGTTTTCTTATCAGCCTGCCTCATGTATTCCGTTCTGAGCCAGAGCATCATGAAACTGTTACAAAACGAACTGTAACAATTCCACCACTGATCCGCAGACATATCCTGAAGTCATTCTAACACGATTGACATATTAATGTAATGAATTTTCTGTGTCTGTACCCCTTGAATTATTAGCTAATTCTTATTAATATAATTATAGCTAAAAAGATGATTCAGACCATATTGCAGTTATACTGGTTAACCTTAGCGATTTCCAAGCGTCAGCGCCGGAAAGCGCTTAGTTTAACCGCATATACCGCGGTGAAATCGTC
>ONVT01000164.1 GCA_900321365.1 uncultured Eubacteriales bacterium
ACGATGAGCATGGTATTGTCTTTTAACAGAGTTTTTGCATCCTTTTTCATCTTTCCTCCCCTCCTTATTCTTTCTTCTTAGAGACAACATCGAACAGAACCGCAATCAGGAGAACCAGGCCCTTGACCACACTCTGGTAGTTCGTGGAAACGCCCATGATACTCATACCCTGGTTGATAACGCCAAGCAGAAGAGCACCGATTACCGTTCCGGGAACTCCTCCGATTCCGCCGTAAGCGGAAGCACCGCCGATGAAGCAGGAGGCGATGGCGTCCATCTCATAGCCCTGTCCGAAGGTCGGATTACCCTGAACCATTCTTGCCAGGGTCAGGATCCCGGCCAGGCCGGCAAGGAATCCCATATTCGAGTAGGCAATGAAGAAAACTCTCTTCGTGTTGACGCCCGACAGTTCCGTTGCCTTCCGGTTGCCGCCGACCGCGTACAGATAACGTCCGATCGCGGTTTTCTTTGTTATGTAGTTGTAAACCAGAAGGACCAGGAGGATCCAGATCAGAACCGACGGGATACCTTTGAACTGAGCCAGCTTCCATGTGACATAGAGGATCAGCACTGCCATGATGGCAACCTTTATGAGTTCCCCTGTCATGCTGTCATTCGTATAGCCCTTCACCTTTCGGGTGATCCACGTCTTGATGTTCAGGATTACGAACAGAGCCGCTGCCACGACACCGACGACCATACAGGTTACATTCAGTCCGCTGCCATTGCCGATAAAATCGGGAACATAGCAGTTGGCGCCGCCGCCGAACACATTCAGGAACGTCTGATTGTCCACACTGATGGAGTATCCCTGCAGCACAACGTTTGACAGTCCGCGGAAGGCATACATGCCGGCCAGCGTGGCGATAAAGGGCGGAACCGAAACATAGGCAATCCAGAAGCCCTGGAACATGCCGATGGCCAGTCCGACCGCCAGCATGACGATAACCGCCAGAATCCAGCTGATGTCTTTGTCCATCATGACTGCGCCGATCGCTCCGGTAAAACACACGACGGAGCCGACCGACAGGTCAATGTTGCCTCCGGTCAGGATACAGCAAAGCATACCGGTTCCAAGCACGAATACATATGCGTTCTGCGAAAACAGATTGTTGATATTCTGTGGAAGCAGAATCTTTCCGCCGGTCTGCCAGTAGAAGAACAGGATCACAACGATCAGGGCGATGATCATGGTGTTCTTCTTAAAGAAGGCTTTTGCCGATCTTGTCTGCATAATCAGTCCCCCCTTCCCAGGATCATGGTCATGATGTTCTCCTGAGTCGCTTCCGAAGCCTTCATCTCACCGACGATGCGGGAAGCGTTCATGATATAGATCCTGTCACTCATGCCGATAACCTCCGGAAGCTCGGAGGAGATCATGATAACCGACTTGCCTGCCTTTGCCAGATCGTTAATGATGCAGTAGATCTCGTACTTCGCGCCGACATCGATACCTCTGGTCGGCTCGTCAAGAATCAGGATATCCGGCTCCGCGAACATCCACTTTGCCAGCAGGACCTTCTGCTGGTTTCCTCCGGAAAGGTTTCCGACCAGCTGCTCCACGGAAGGCGTCTTCGTTTTCAGTTTGCTCCGGTATTCCTCCGCCACGGCGAACTCCGCGTCGGTATCCAGAACCGTATTCTTCGATACGCCGCCCAGATTTGCCAGCGTCGTGTTGACACGGATCGACTGGGACAGGACAAGGCCGTTGCCCTTGCGGTCTTCCGTAACATACGCGATCTTGTGCTTAATCGCGTCCAGAGGCGTCTTCTTCAGCTTCACTTCCTTGCCGTCAATCTTCAAAGTCCCCGACAGGAGTGTGCCGTAGGACTGTCCGAAGATACTCATGGCAAGCTCGGTACGTCCCGCTCCCATCAGTCCGTAGATGCCCACGACCTCGCCCTTGCGCACGTTCATGGAAACATCATTCACCACGTTGCGTTCCGTGTACTTGGGATGCTGGACCGTCCAGTTTGAGACTTCCATCATGACGTCCCCGATCGGGACATTCTCCCTCTTCGGGAAACGGTTGGTCATCTCTCTTCCGACCATGCCCTTGATGATCCGGTCCTCAGAGATCGGCTCCGCGCCATGGCAGTCCAGTGTCTCGATCGTGGAACCGTCGCGGACAACCGTGATCTTGTCGGACACATACGCGACCTCATTCAGCTTATGCGTGATGATGATCATCGTCATGCCCTGCTTCTTGAATCCGAGCATCAGATCCAGCAGCGCCTTGGAATCCTCTTCATTCAGGGAGGATGTCGGCTCGTCGAGAATCAGCAGCCTGGCATGTTTGGAGAGCGCCTTCGCGATCTCAACCAGCTGCTGCTTACCGGTACCGATCTCCTTGACCTTTGTCTTGGAAGATTCGGTCAGTCCCACCATCTTCAGATACTTGTCCGCCTCTGAAAAAGTCTTGTCCCAGTCGATCGCGGCTTTCCGGCCGACTTCATTTCCGAGGTACATGTTCTCGCCTATTGTCATCTCCGGGACAAGTGCCAGCTCCTGGTGAATGATGACGATCCCCTTGCTCTCGGAGTCTTTTATCTTATGAAATTTGCAGACCTCACCCTCATAAACGATGTCGCCTTCATAGGTTCCGTACGGATAGATGCCGCTCAGCACGTTCATCAGCGTGGACTTGCCGGCGCCATTCTCTCCGACCAGGGCGTGGATCTCACCCTCCTCAACCTTGAGATTGACATTATCAAGCGCCTTGACTCCGGGGAAGGTCTTTGTGATATTCT
>ONVT01000113.1 GCA_900321365.1 uncultured Eubacteriales bacterium
CATCTTCTACATGGTCATCCTGGTCCTCGCGCAGATGAGTGAGAAAGAGAGGATCCTTGCTCTCAACAACGAGCTCAAGAGGGCCAACACAAAGCTTGAAGAATATGCAAGCGAGTCAGCCAGGATGGCAGAGACGAGGGAGAGAAACAGGCTTGCAAGGGAGATCCACGACACGCTGGGCCACTCTCTGACCGGCATCATCACCGGGATCGAGGCCTGCATCATGCTGATGGATATTGCGCCGGAGGCAACCAAGGAACAGCTGCGCGCAATAGCGGATGTCGCGAGGACGGGGATCAATGACGTGCGGCACTCCGTAAAGGCGCTCCACGCGGACGCGCTGGAATCCATGGATATCGAAGACGCGCTGCAGAAGCTGGTCGACAGTACGACCAGATCCACAGGAGTGGAGATCCTGCTGAATATTACGACGGACCTCAGCCACTTTAACCAGGACGAGGGAGACGTGATCTACCGTGTGGTGCAGGAAAGCATCACGAACGCGATCCGCCACGGAAAAGCGTCACGGATCGACATATCGATCAGCCGGGCGTACGGGAACCTCCATATCATTATTACAGATAACGGAACCGGCTGTGATAACGTGGAGCAGGGATTCGGACTTCACCATATGAAAGAACGGCTGGATATGCTGGGAGGAAATCTTGAGTATACAGGCAGCGCCGGGTTTACCATTCACGCGGTCATCCCGATCCGCTGGGGAAATGAGAATTAAGTGTTTGTACTAAAGCGCGGAAACGGAGAGTATTTATGATCAAAATATTGATTGCTGACGACCAGGAACTGATAAGGCAGAGTCTTCTGATCATTCTGGAAAATGATCCGGATTTTCATGTGACAGATACGGCCGCAGACGGTCAGGAAGTGATCCGCTGCGTGAAAAAGGAGAAGCCGGACGTGATCCTTATGGATATCCGCATGCCCAAGATGGACGGCGTGATCTGCACGCAGATCATCAAAGAGCTGTATCCGGATATTAAGATCATTATCCTGACCACATTTGATGACGACAGATATGTCTTTGACGCGCTCAAATACGGCGCGAGCGGTTATCTGCTTAAGGGTATCTCCATGAAGGAATTATCGGACGCGATCCGGAAGGTCTATCAGGGAACGGCGATGATCAATGAGGATATAGCTTCCAAGGTCGTCCGGCTCTTTTCCAGAATGGCGCAGACAAACCTCACGATCCAGGTAGATGAGCAGCAGAAGGCCAGCCTTAAGAACAGTGAGTGGCAGATCATTGTCCAGGTCGGAAGCGGATTATCCAACAAGGAGATCGCTGCCAAGCTGAACCTTTCAGAAGGGACTGTGCGCAACAGTCTCAGTAACATCCTGAGTAAGCTTGGGCTTCGCGACAGGACGCAGCTGGCGATCTGGGCCGTACAGACAGGAGCCGTGATCAGGGGATTTGACGAAGAAGACTGAGGTGGGCTATGAACCTGACTTTTTTTAAGACCAGACGATTCCGGGTCGGGGTCAGCATTATTATCGCGTTCGCTGCGCTCTTGATCATGACCGGGCAATACCGCAGGATCCGCTTTTCAGGGGACAAAGTGCTGACGGTAGGCGTGTTTTCCGATAACTACTGGGGAATACAGAACGGATACGCCAACAAGATCATCGATGACGCGATCGACAGATTCGAAAAAGAGCATCCGGACGTTAAAGTCGTGTATGAAAGCGGTATCATGAAGGCCGATTATTCGGAATGGCTCTCCGAACAGATGATGAATGACACGATGCCGGATGTGTTCTTTATCCTGGGAGACGATTTCAGTACATTCGCGCAGATCGGCGCGCTCAAAGCGCTGGATGACATGATCGCCGTAGACAAAGCCTTTGACCCGTCTGCATACTATAAAACCGCATATGATTCAGGCAATTACAGCGGCAGGCAGTATGCGCTTCCTTTTGAGTGCGCGCCTAACATGATGTTCGTCAATAAGTCGATCCTGGACCGGGAACAGATCGACATGCCTTCCAGGGACTGGACGTGGGATGACTTTTATGAGATATGCAGGAAAGTGACCAAGGACACAGAGGGAGCCGGGATCATCAACCAGTTCGGCACTTATAATTACACGTGGAACGACGCGTTTGACGCAAATGGTGTGAGCCTGTTCGATGAAAAGGGAAGAAGCTGTGACTTCACCGTGCCGGAAGTCGGCGACGCCATCGCTTTTCTTGAAAAACTGGAGAGCCTCAACAGCGGCTATTCTGTATCGAAGAGAGATTTTTCGCAGGGAAACGTGGTTTTCCAGCCGATGCTTTTCTCTGAGTACCGGGCATACAAATCACAGGAACTCAGCATCAAGAAGTACTCGGACTTTGAGTGGGAGTGCGTAACAATGCCCGCCGGTCCTTCCGGTGATAATTATTCCAGACTGGATACGCTCCTCATCGCCATGAGCGAGAAGACTGCCAGCAAAGGGACTGCATGGGAATTTATGGAGATGCTCACGCTGGACAGGGAGATCCAGTCGGAGATCTTTACGTATTCGGCGGGCATCTCTGTTCTGCCCTCTGTGACACAATCGGAGAAAACGATGGAACAGATCGCCGCGGATACCGGTACAGCATTTAATCCGGAGATCCTGGAAAGCGCTATGGAAAAGACCGTGATCCGCCCCAGGTTCCGCGGATATGACAATGCGTCCGAAGAGGTCGGGATCGCAGTGCGGTCGATCCTGGACAATAATTCGAGCATTCAGATGGAACAGATCATCTGGAACCGGACGCTCAACAATTTTCTTAAATCTTTGCAGGCTGGAAACGGATGAGCTGCGCAATATGACAAATGTCATATTTTGAATGACAATAATCACAAACAAACGGTGACACATGTGAGATGCACAGGTGCCGCCGTTTTTATATACTCTTAATTAAGAATTTATAAATAATTTATTATTCCATGCCTGCGGCTATGGAAAGAAAGGAGGA
>ONVT01000114.1 GCA_900321365.1 uncultured Eubacteriales bacterium
GATGGAACATTCTTCAAAGCATATCCGGAGATTTCGTTCAGGCGAAGGGCAAGGAAGTCGCACTGGAGGCGCTTGAGCGGTATGGGGATGAAGTTCAGGTTATCTACTGTGAAAATGACAATATGGCCTACGGTGTCATCGAAGCGCTTTCGGAGGTGGGAAAGAAGGCCGGGATGGATCTTCCCGGAGGAGAGATCCTGATCCTCTCCTTTGATTCGGCTACAGGCGGGCTGGAGGATACCCTGAATGGACAGATCGCTGTTGATACCGAATGCAATCCTCTGTATGGACCGGCGCTGAGCCGGCTGATCATGGATCTGGAGACGGGGGAGACGATCGAAAAGAAGAATTACTGTGAGGAGGCACAGTTCAGCGCTTTTGCGCCGATCTCCTCTGTTACTGTGGACGGAACAGTGTATCCGGTGACGATGGTCACGGAGGAGCTGATCCGAAAGAGAAGCTATTGATTTTCTGTTGCAGATACCTTCGGTTAACGCTCCGGGTTTGAGACAGGCGATCCCTTTCTCAGGCCCGGAGCTGGTCACGCCCCCGTCACCCCCGCGGCAGCGGGGGTGACGGGGGCGTGACTTGTAACGTGATTTGGAACCCTGTGTGCATATTTCACAATTTTCGTTTGCTTTTTTTGGAGAATAAGATTACACTGATAGTATGATATGGTAATATTCGACATGAATTGAGCCGGAATGACCGTGTGATTCATGCAGGAAGCTGAATAAACAACTACGGAAGGGGCACAATATGATCTCAAACCAGGTGCTTCAGTCTACACTGGAAGGGCTGAAGATGATCAGCAGAGTTGATATGTGTGTGATGGATACGGATGGGATTGTGGCTGCGTCGACTTTTGATAATGCAGAGGATTTCCGGGATTCCGTAATCAGCTTTATGAATTCTCCGGCAGAGAGCCAGGTGATATCAGGGTATCAGTTCTTCAAAGTGTCGGATGACATGCAGCTGGAGTACATTCTGATCGCGAACGGAAGCACGGATGACGTGTACATGATCGCAAAGCTTGCCGCATACCAGGTGCAGACCCTGATCGTCGCTTACAAGGAGCGGTTTGACAAGGATAATTTTATCAAAAACCTTCTTCTGGACAATCTGCTGCTTGTGGATATCTATAACCGCGCGAAAAAGCTGCACATTGAGTCCGAAGCCCGTCGGACGGTGTTCATCCTCGAACTCGAGGGAGAAAGGGAGAACAGTTCCCTTGAGCTGGTCAAGACAGGAATCGATGCAAGACCCGGAGACTTTGTGACAGCTGTCGATGAGAAAAGTGTTATTGTGATACGCGAACTCCTCCCGGGAGAGGGAAGTGTGGAGATGGACGGCATGGCAGCGTCTATTCTCGCGGCGATTCCTCCGGATCGGAGAGGGGAAGCCCTCGTCTCCTACGGGACGGTTGTGGGAGAACTGAAGGAGGTTTCCAGATCCTACAAGGAAGCCCGTATGGCGCTGAACGTAGGCAAGATCTTTTTTGCCGAGCGCCAGATTATCGCTTACAGCTCACTGGGCATCGGTCGTCTGATTTATCAGCTCCCGATTCCTCTGTGCAAGATGTTCATCAAGGAAGTATTCGAGGGGAAGAGCCCTGACGACTTTGATGAAGAGACACTCACGACGATCCATAAGTTTTTTGAGAACAGCCTGAATGTGTCGGAGACCAGCCGCCAGCTCTATATCCACAGAAACACTCTGGTATACCGGCTTGACAAGCTCCAGAAGCAGACCGGACTTGACCTGAGGGTGTTCGAGGACGCGATTACGCTGAAGATCGCGCTGATGGTTGTCAAGTATATGAATTATATGAAACTGCAGGATTTCTGATACGATGGCAGACGAGACAGAGAGATTCAGAGGAAAGCTGGACAGGCTGTGCGCCCTGGGAAGGCGCAGCGGCATGCGGCTTGATGTGCAGGAGATTCTGGATGTTCTGGAAGAGGAACATCTCTCAGCAGACCAGCTTCAGCTGGTCTATACTTATCTGGACCAGATGGGGATCGTAATCTATGATTCCGAGATGGAAGATGCACTGTCCTCCGGATACCGGAGAAGGTCCCTTGAGGTGTACCTGGAGGAACTTGACCGGATTGCTGCTCTTCCTGAGGACGCAGAATACCTGCTTTTTGAGAGAGCCGCCGGCGGCGACCGGGAGGCGTCGAACACTCTGATTGAGCGTTACCTGAGCACGGTGTGTGACCTGGCGTCGGAATATGAGGCTGCCCATCCGATGGTGGAGAGTGAGGATCTGATCCAGGAGGCGAACACGGGACTTGTTCTGGCAGTCGTCGCTCTGGAGAAGGAATCGACCCTGGCAGCTTACCGTGTAAAGCTCCTTAATTCGGTATCGGCCTTTATGGAAGAGAGAGTGAAGGAACTGGAAGAGATGATATCTTCCGATACCCGGGTGGTAAACCGTATGAACAAGCTCGCAGATACGATCCGCGAGCTTGAGAACGAGATCGGGCACAAACCGTCTGTGGAGGAACTGTCCGCTTTTCTGGAACTGCCTGCAGAAGAGATTGAGAACCTTCTGAAAGTCGCAGGAGGGGCGTTGGAGTAGATCTGAGCAGTATTATTCCACCTGTACGGTTGGATCGCTTTTAGCGATCCAACTCCACTTCCTCATTCGCAAAACCCGCGCTTCGCGCTTCTGCGGCTGCTTACGCATCCGCGTTTTGCTCATCAGGGGGTGGGTTGCTCATGTAATGATGTAATTCTATTGCGATAAATCGCATAGAATTACATCATTACATGGCAACCGTACAGGTGGATATTATTCATTCTGCCTGCCTTTTCTCTGACAGCACATGGCAAAACGAAGGGTCAGACGTCAGACGATGCGTCTTCCTTTTCAGGAAGGATGATACGCACCTTCAGGATCCGGTTGCGGTTGACCTTGTCCGCGATCAGAATCAGAGAATCCTCAGTTGTGACACGGTCTCCACGCTCCGCCAGATGTCCCAGCTGCTCGATGAGATAGCCGCCGATGGAATCATAATCATCGGAGTGGAGACTCAGGTGTGTGGCATCATTCAGGTCATCGAGTTTGACACTTCCTGCCACCAGGTACTGGCGGTCTGAGATGCGCCGGATCAGTTCCTTCTCATCCGCGTCATATTCATCCCGGATTTCACCGACCACTTCCTCAATCATATCCTCGAACGTGATCATGCCGATCGCTGATCCGTATTCATCCAGTACGATCGTGACAGCCATCGAGTGATCCCGCATCTCAACCATCAGCTCGGAGACTTTCTTGGTTTCGAAGGTGTAATACGGTTCATACATCAGGTCCTTCGGCGTGAAATGTTCCTTGTCCTCAACGAAGCAGAAGTCCTTGATGTTCAGGATTCCCACAATATGGTCCTTCTCCTTTTCGTAAACCGGCAGGCGGGTGAAATGCTCATTGCGGTAGATCCCGGCGACTGTATCATAGTCATCGTCCACACTCACAGACACGATATCCGCGCGCGGGACACAGATATCCCTGGCACACTGGTCCCCGAAGTCATAAACATTATTGATCATCTTCCGCTCTTCGCTGGTAGTTTCTCCGTCCTCGTGGCTGACGTTGACCATGGTTCGGATCTCGTCTTCCGTGACAGTGGAGTCGCTGCCATCCTTTGGAATGCCAAGAAGCGTCATGACACCGCCCGCCAGAAGATTGACCAGCCAGATCAGGGGGGTAAAGAGAATCATAAGGAACCGGATGATCCCGGCATAGCGGAGGGTCAGCTTCTCGGAGGATACATTCGCGGCATTTTTCGGGGTAATCTCTCCGAAGATCAGGATGAAAAGCGTGAGCAGACCCGTCATGAGACCTACCAGGCGTGAACCGACAAGGCGGATCGTCAGCGTGGTCGCCAGCGATGTGGCGAATATGTTCACAAGATTGTTGCCGATCAGGATGCAGCTGAGCATCTTGCTCTGCTTTTCCAGAACCTTCAGGGCCGTTTTTGCACGGTTATCGCCTGCCTGTGCGAGATTCAGGATACGGATCCGGTTTACTGTTGTCAGAGCGGTCTCGGCAGACGAAAAGAAGGCTGAGAGCAGAAGCAGACAGATGAGAACAATGATCTGCAGGGTAGTGTCGGAGGACACGGGATACATTCTCCTTTCAGAGGTGTACAGGCTGCAATTCGGGCGGAGGCCCCTGAATTGTAACACGGACAGATGGTAATCTTTCCTATGACACTACAATAGTTTTGACGATTTTGCAAGACATGTGATATACTGCTTCAAAAGAGAAACTGCTGTATTTCTTTAATATCTGTTTATTCACAGCTGTCTGGCTTCTTCAGCCAGGGTCTCATGTGCAGGATCTGCACCCGTAACCATTATTAATTAATTGTTTATAAGGAAATTGTCATGACAAAAGAAGAATATGAAAAGCTTGCTGTTGCTGAACTCAGGGAACAGGCAAAAAAGCGCGGAATCAGGGGCGTGTCTTCCATGCGGAAGCAGGATCTTGTCAACGCGCTCCTTGAGGCGGAAAAGAATTCTGACAGGGATGCGGGGGAGAAGAAAACCGCTGTGGACGGCGTGAAGAAGAACCCTGCCGGAAGCAGTGTGAAGAAAACTCCTGCCGGGGGCAGCGAGGATGCACAGGGGGACAGAACTGCAAGACGTCAGATGTCTCCGCGCCAGGACGGCCATGCCCGCGTGATTGTGCGCAGGAGCCCGTCACCGGGGCAGGGGCAGGCGAATCCTGCCAGAAACGCTTCTTCCGGAGCGGGAGCAGGAGCCCAGGCCAGGAGCGCTTCCTCAGCAGCGGGAGCGGGAACCCAGGTCAGGGGCACTTTCCCGGATGGGCAGCAGAGGGTCATACGACCGTCTGTCCCGTCTACAAGAGGAGAGATGTATCAGTCTAATCCGCAGCCGAAAGTGGAGAGCATGGAGAGCCTGCAGGAGAGAATAGATCAGGATCGTCCGCCGATGGAACTTAAACAGCTGGATTCCGGCAATGAGGTCAGCGGCGTTCTGGAAGTGATGTCGGACGGTTATGGATTCATTCGTTCGGACAATTATCTACCCGGAGAGGATGACGTTTATGTATCTCCCTCCCAGATCCGGAAGTTCGGTCTCAAGACAGGCGATATCGTATGCGGGAACACCCGTGTCCACGCCCAGCAGGAGAAGTTTTCCGCTCTCCTGTTCGTAAAACTGATCAACGGCTGCACCCCCTCCGAGGCGGCCAGACGTTATGATTTCGAGAACATGACGCCGATCTTTCCTAATGAGCGCCTGAAAATGGAGCGCACCGGACGTGAAATTGCCATGCGGATCGTCGACCTCCTTGCGCCGATAGGCAAGGGACAGAGAGGACTGATCGTATCGCCGCCCAAGGCAGGAAAGACAACCCTGCTGAAGGATATTGCCCGTTCCATTCTGAGGAATAATCCTGAGATGCATATCATCATCATGCTGATTGATGAACGTCCGGAGGAAGTGACGGATATCCGCGAGGCAATCGTCGGCGACAATGTCGAGGTTCTGGATTCGACGTTTGACGAGACTCCGGAGCATCACAGGAGAGTCGCTGAGATGGGAATTGAGCGCGCGAAACGCCTTGTCGAGCATCGGCGGGATGTCGTGATCCTGCTTGACTCCATCACCCGTCTGGCAAGGGCATACAACCTGATCGTCCCGCCATCCGGCAGAACACTGTCCGGTGGTCTGGATCCGGCTGCGCTCCATCCGCCCAAGAGATTCTTCGGTGCAGCCAGGAATATGCGTGAGGGAGGAAGCCTGACGATCCTTGCGACTGCGCTGGTTGATACCGGTTCCAAGATGGATGATGTCGTGTATGAGGAATTCAAGGGAACCGGCAACATGGAACTCATCCTTGACAGGAAGCTTTCCGAACGCCGTGTCTTTCCGGCGATTGACATCCAGAAGTCCGGGACGAGAAGGGAGGATCTGCTCCTGACACCGGACGAAGGCGAGGCTTCTTATGTGATGCGCAGGGCGATGAACGGCATGAAGGGCGAAGACGCTGTCGAGAGAATTCTGGATATGTTTGCCCGTACGAGGAACAACGAGGAACTGATACAGAGAGTGAAGCATTCGCATGTTGTATGAGTGACTGTTCTGCGCTCCGCCATCCCCGCGGCTGTGGCGGTGGTGTGACTTATAACCGGTTAATAAGTTAACAGACCACACTTGTTTACACAATACGAATGATATGGTATACTGTGTACAGAAACAGACCTGACTACTGGATTTTGTTTCACATATTGTACAATCTGATAGAGAAAGGGGCGGTTTTATGGAGAAGATCGTGATTACTATCGCCCGCTATTATGGCAGCGGCGGAAAGACCATCGGTGAGATGCTCGGCAAGGAACTTGATATCCCGTTTTACAACAGGGAGATCCTTCGGATGGCATCCGATGATTCCGGCATCAGCGAAGCGCTGTTCGCACAGGCAGATGAGAAACTCAAAGGGACATCACTGTTCCGCATCGCGCGAAAAGCTTACGACGGAACGGTTATTCCACCTGAGAGCAGAGATTTTCTGTCGAACCAGAACCTTTTCAACTATCAGGCCAAGATTATCCGCGCACTTGCGGATGAAGAGTCCTGTATCATCATTGGGCGCTGTGGTGATTTCATCCTGGAGGGCAGAGAGAATCTGATCCGGGTATTCATCTATGCCGATCCGGATTACTGTCTGGAGCAGGCGAGGAAGCGCGGGGCGTTTGGCGGCAGAACGACGATGAAGTACATAGAGGAAACGAACAGGTTTCGTGCCGAATACTATAAGTACTACACAGGACACGACTGGAATGATTGCCGCAACTATGATCTGTGCCTGAACAGCGGAGCGATCGGGTTTCAGGGATGTGTGGACGCGATCAAGGAGTATATCCGGATCCGCTTCCCGGAGTATCATAACGATGCTCTGTGATAATGGACAGAATCAGACGGAAGAGGCCCTTCGGGGTCTCTTCTCTCTTTCTGTTCCAGTGTGGCGTCTCAATCATTCTTTTATTAATCCGTACCACCTTGTCGTCAGCTGCTGCGTTGTCGTCAGTCAGCGTAGCCCGCTACGCTTCCTTCCTCCGCCTTGCATCTGGCGACAATCTGGCACGCATTAATTAAAAGATGATTGAGACGACACACTAGAGCGGTTGCGCCTGAACAAACGGTTGTGATACTATGAAAAAAACCTAAAAAGGGGAGACAGGATGGACAAAGACAGAGACGATATGCAGTTTGAGGACGAGATGAGGGTGGATGAGATGGAAGAAGCTGCCCGCAGACGCCGCGCCAGGAGAAGAAGAGACCGCAGGCTGAAGCGGATCACATTTATCGTCATGCTGCTGGTGATCCTTGCTGCAGCGGCTGTCGTGTATGCATTTGTGTTGGTGCCGCGGGATGCCGACCTTCCATGGCCAGAGTTCCTGGGAAGCCGTCCGGCCCTGAAAACAGGAGTCCGGAAGGAGGAAGGCATCACACTTCTTGACGCGATCGGGAACCAGCTGAACAAAGAGAACCAGACGCAGTCGACTGCAGCTGTTCCGGAAACGCAGGTTCCGGAAACACAGGCTCCTCAGCCTCAGACGCAGGCTCCTCAGCCTCAGACGGAAACAGTCATAGTGGATCCGGCACAGAGCGAAGAAGGCCAGGCACTGATCGCTGAGGCGAAGACGCTTGCCATGGGATATGATTATGATAGTGCAATCTCCACGCTCATGACCATATCCGGCTATGACAGAGACCAGACAATCCAGCAGATGATTGCGGACTATACTGCGCAAAGAGATGCCTGCGTGGCAGTTGATCCTCTTACGGTCCCGCACATTTTCTATCACTCCCTTCTGAATTCCACGGCAAAGGCCTTCGATGTAGAGCAGCTGGGTCAGGGTGCCGTGGACGGTTATAACGCGTGGATGGTGACAACTGATGAGTTTGACGCGATTACACAGCGCCTGTACGATGCCGGGTATGTCTATGTCCGCCTGCGTGATCTTGTGACGCAGACCGTCGACGAGAACGGAAAAGTGCATTTTGCTCCGAATACCGAACTGAAGCTGCCTCCGGGCAAGAAGGCGATCGTCCTCTCGGTGGATGACTGCAGCTATTATCATTCCTATGAGGACGCGAGTTTCCCGGAGAAGCTGGTCCTTGATGAGGAGGGAAATGTAAAATGCCTCTATACGGATGCGGCAGGCAACACGAATATCGGAGACTATGATGTGGTGCCGAGGCTGAATACCTTCCTGGAGGAACATCCGGACGGGGCGTACCACGGCGCGCGCGGAATCATGGCGATGACCGGTTATGACGGTGTATTTGGTTACCGGACAGATTCAGACTATCTGCTTCAGCAGAATCTGATGGAAGACCAGCGCGCATGGCTGGATTCCCATCCGGACTTTAATTACGATCAGGATGTGGCGGATGCCACGAAGATCGCGGATGCACTCAAGGAGGAAGGCTGGGAGTTCGCGTCCCATACCTGGGGACACCTGTCTGTCACTGATAAGAGTGTGGAGGCACTGAAGACGGACAACGAGAAATGGGTTGCGACAGTGGAACCGATTGTCGGGCCGGTAGATACGATCATTTTCGCCCATGGGAATGACATCGGCAGCTGGGAAGGCTATGAGGGAAATGAGCAGTACGAATACTACAATTCCGCGGGATATCATTTCTACTGCAACGTGGATGGCTCGGTACCTTACTGGGTGCAGATTACAGACGACTACGTGCGTCAGGGAAGGATTGATGTGGACGGCTATCGTCTGTGGCTTGCGCAGAACGGGGAGGACAGCTCCCTCAGCCAGCTGATCGATCTGACCGGAATATTCAATGAGAACCGTCCGACTCCGGTTGTCGCGAACGGTCAGGTCTGATCCTGATCCTGCTTTTTTCTGCTCTCGAGACGGATGAGGATGATTTCCTGGTAGATAAAATCTATGATAGCCGCAAAGGGAATCGCGAGCAGGATTCCGGGGACGCCCCACAGCCGGCTGAAGACGATCAGGGAGATCAGAATCCAGATCGAGGGAACACCCAGTTGCCCGCCGAAAAGCTTTGGCTTGATGATATATCCGTCCACCGTCTGCAGGGCGATCGTGAATATGAGGAATCCGAGGGAATACCATGGATTAATCAGGAAGAGGATCATCGATCCGATCAGGGCTCCGAGGATAGGGCCAAAGGTCGGTGCAAGGTTAGTAACTCCGACGATGACCGAGATCAGAGGTACATAGGGATACCCAACGATCAGCATGAATATCGCGTTCAGAATTCCGATCAGAAGTCCGTCAAGCAGGTCGAACATGATAAATCGCACCATGATGGAGTTGCAGCGTCCGAGAAAGTCCGTTGAGACCTGATAGGACTTCTCGTTCGTGATTGCTTTCCAGAGGCGTTTTCCTCCGTTCAGAAGCCTGGTCTTGTCCATCAGCATGTAGATCGCGATAATGCAGGAGATGATCAGGTTGAAAAACTCGACGCCGTAGTTGATGGTTGTGTTGAGAATCTTGTTGAAGCTCTGAGGAAGGTTTCTCGTCACTGAACCGATGATATCTCCCGCGGAGTCGGTAAACCCTGAGATATCAACATTGTGCTGGGCGGCAAATTCCTGAAGGTCCTTGAGCATATTGTTGAGGGATCTTGAGTAGCTTCCAAGGTTTTCCAGGAACATCTGAATGCTGGAGACCAGCTGCGGAATCATCGCCACCAGCAGGATCACGATGGCCAGGATGATCAGGGAAAATGTCAGCACGACGCCCAGTCCTCTGGCGGCGTTTCTTTTTTTCAGCTTTCCAAAGACGTTTGACTCAAAGAATTTTACAAGGGGATCCAGGACATAGGCAATCACGATTCCGGTCAGAACCGGATAGACAACATGATAGAATCCCCTGAGTATCCTCCACAAGATATCTATGTGCGACAGGAACAGGAAGAGGACGACGCCGGAACAGATCGCGAAGGTATAAGCGGCCCAGGGGCGGTTCAGCAATCTTTTGAATTTTGCCCATCTGTTCATGCTTTCCTTCTCTCCTCGTGCCTTCGGTATTACCCGAAGGTATTCAGCTCCCTTTTGACAGCAGGTAAACAGCAATAATGACAGATCCTGTCTTTTGTTGCTGTAATCATCATATCACATCCGTCCCCGAAACAAAAGCTTGATGGAACGGGTGAAATCGATTATCATATTATTCAGGGGAGAGTTTGATAAGGGGAGGTTTATCATGAGCAGTTCATCGGGGAATCGTAATAATGGCGAAGATGCGTTCCGGGAATGGCTTTCGGATCATCTTCGCTATATTGTTCTTCTGATTGCGCTTCTTCTTGCTGCTGTTGTGATCATCATGGTTATGAGCCTTCTGGATAACCGTTCGGGAAACTCTGAGTCAGGTTCCGGCGGCAATCCGGATGCGGTTGTGATCATGTCTGAAACAGCGGCTGAGATCGAGGTGATGTCAGAGAGCAAAGCAGGCAGGGAGACAGAGGCAAAGCCGGAGACGGAAGCAAAAGCAAAGCCGGAGACGGAAGCAAAAGCAGAGTCGGAGACAGAGGCAAAGCCGGAGACGGAAGCAAAAGCAGA
>ONVT01000132.1 GCA_900321365.1 uncultured Eubacteriales bacterium
CAGGTTATTGCGCCGGGCAATCGGGGAATAATCCGCCCTGCGGTGCGGGATCAGCCATACGCCGTCAAATACCTCGTGGATCCCGCTAACATACTGTATCCGGGATTCATATTCTTTCAGGATTCCGTGGCGGATTCCGATGTAATTCAGTTCTCCTTCCTTGATCCCATAGCAGTCTTCACGGCTTCCCTCCCGCACAAGGAAGGGCGCGTGCGGATTCAGGGAAAAGAATACATCCATCCCGTCGGAGTGATCATAATGCGCGTGGGAAAGAACGCCTGCATCGACATCGTCAAGGTCAATCCCCAGCTTCTGCGCGTTCTGCGCAAAAAGGCCGCTGGCACCTGTATCCAGCAGTATTCTCTTCCCACCAGTGTCAATCAGAATACTGAGTCCCCATTCCGCTGACAGATCATCCGCGGCCACATTGTCAATCAGAACTGTCATCTTCACTTTCCGGTCCATGGAATCACTTACCTCCGTTCATTTCCGGGCTCTGCTATCGAAGGAAAAGACAGGCAGGATGTATAAGATATTTGTGAACCGATCCTAATGTTCAAGGTCCCGCCGCCCAGGTTTGAGGGGCGGCGGGACCTTGAACATTAATTCCTCTGTACGGTTGGATCGCTTTTAGCGGTCCGACTTCAGATCTGCTTTACCGATCCCCGCAGGACCGGCTGAGGATCGAACAGATACTCCCCGTCAAAGGAAGAATCCTGGATCATCATGAGCAGGTTCTCCGCAGCCTTTCGCCCCAGCTCCTCCTTCGGATGCGGGATGGAAGAAAGGTTTCTGATCTGCGCAATATTCGCGTCGTCAATACCGACAACGGAGATGTCCCGGGGAACCTTCACCCCTCTTTCCTCAAACAGATCCATCAGCTGTGCCGCAAGCTCATCGTTGTAGCACAGAACACCCGTCACGCCCTCCAGGCAGTTCATCAGGTAATCCCCGACCATCTTCAGGTTCTCGACCATATCGGAATCGAGAAGGACCGTGCGCCTGGCGTCCGTCCGGATATGGCGGTTCCACATCGCCTTCAGGTATCCCTGATACCGCAGGTGTCCCTGCCCGTCCTCCGCGTTGAGAATCGCAGCGATGCTTGTATGGCCGGCGTCGATCAGAAGATCTGTTGCCTTCTGGGCGACCAGGGCATCGTCGATGCGCACGCAGGGGCAGTCCAGCTGCGGATAGAAAGCATTGAAGAACAGAATGGGAATGTTCCTTTCCATCAGCTGGCGGTAGAGATCCAGGTTCGGGTTCGGCATGGCACTCTTTGCCGGTTCGACGATGATGCCGTCCACGTCATCCCTCTCCAGGATCGTCTTCAGGATTGTCTTCTCATGGTGCACGCTGTCATTGGTAAATGCGAGCCTTGTGGTATATCCCGCCTTTGAAAGCACGCTCTCGATTCCGTGAAGCGTCGGCGGAAAGATGTAATAATCAAAGTAGGTACTGATGACTGCGATGTTTTTGAAGCTGGGCCTCTCCCGGTCTTTTCCGGCATCCCCGATATAGGTTCCGCTGCCCTGCACCTTGACGACCATGTGCTGTGCTTCCAGAATCTCGAGTGCATGGCGGACTGTCTGGCGGCTCAGCGAAAACTGTCTGCAAAGATCATTCTCGGAAGGAAGCCGGTCACCCTCTTTCAGTTCACCGGATCGGATTCTCTCTTCTACCCAGCTGACAATCGTCTGGTATTTTGGTCCCCTTTCCATAGCCTGCCTCCAGCTCCCTTCCTCAAGTTACTGACCGTAAACGAACTGAATCCGGACCGGATCCATTCGTTTACGACATAAGCTGTTATTATTTGATAACCTTCAGAGATTCTCTGTCGGCAAAGATCGCGACGAACACCAGGAATACGACGCCCTGTACGAGCTGCATCGTCTGCGTCGTCATGCCCATCATGATGAGACCGGAGGTCAGCACGATATACAGAAGCGATCCGATGATGACGTTCATGAATCTCGCCTTCGCGCCTCCCGAGATCGGCATTCCGCCAAGCACGAGGGCAATGAGGATCTGTGTCTCCAGCTGATTGCCGCCGGATGCCGTAACCGATCCGACCTTGATGACGTTGATGAATGCGGCGAAGCCTGTGATTGCTCCGGCCAGCACATAGATCAGGAACTTGGTACGGTCTGTGTGGATGCCCGCAAACTTCGCGGCCTTCTCACCGGCACCGATCGCCTTCAGATGGATCCCGAACTTTGTGAAGTGAAATGCCACGAAGCCCACGATAATCACAATCAGCGTGCAGGTCAGCTTGAGGCTGTCCTTGTTCAGAAGGATCATCGTCGCGTTGGCACCGACCGGGGCGTCTGACGTAAGGTACTTGATGATGCCACGGAACAGGAACATCGTACAGATCGTGACAATGAAGGACTTGATCTTCCGGTTGACATAGAAGAATCCGTTGATCGCCCCGATGCCGGCTCCTGTAGCGATTCCGGCAAGAACGGCGACCGGAACAGGCGCGACCTTGGACACCATGCAGACGACGATCGAAGCCATGCCAAGAATCGAACCCTGAGAGAAATCCAGGCCTCCCATGGTCATGATGAAGAAGACTCCGGTTGCCGCGATCATGGTTACATAGATCTGTGTCATGACCATGGAAAGATTCTGTATCATCCTTCCGCCCGTCAGGACATTGAAAATGATAAATACCACAACCAATCCGATGATCGGCAGAAGCGAGCGGATCAGAGAGATGTTGGACTGTCTCCTGAGTGCCTCATCCCTCGATACTGCTGCTGTGTTTGTTTGTTCACCCATGCTCTTGCCCTCCTTAGACCATCTTCGCGATCAGCGCGTTCTCATCAAGATCACGGTCACGGTCAAGTTCTCCATTGATCTTCCCGTCCTTCATGATGTAGATACGGTCACACATTCCGATCAGTTCCATCAGCTCCTCGGAGATCATAATGATGGATTTTCCCTGTTTGCGCATCCGGTCCATCAGCTGATAGATATCCTGCTTAACCTTGATATCGATACCACGTGTCGGGCTGTCCAGAACCAGAATGTCGGAATCCTTCCCGATCCATCTGGCAAGGACGACCTTCTGTTTATTACCGCCGGAGAGATCCGACACGAACTGGTTGGTATTGACCATCTTGACGGACATCTCTTTCGCGTACTCATTCGCAAACTTCTTCATCTTCGATCCGCTCAGGAAGAAAAGCACGGACCTGAGGGAATCCAGTGACGGAAGGCAGATGTTGTCCCCGATACTCTGGTTCATGACAACCGATTCGTTGTCACGGTCCTTCGATGTATAAGCCATGCTGTGCGCGATTGCCTTCGGGATGGAATCGATGGAGGTTCCGTCCGCGAGGGTCACGCTGCCGGTGCGGTCGAAGGAGGCGCCGAAGCAGGCCTTCCCGACTTCATGCATGCCGGACTCGGACAGTCCGCCGAAGCCGAGGATCTCACCTTTGTGAAGGTCGAAAGAAATGTCGCTGATCTGTCCCGGAACACTGACATTCCGCACGGAGAGAACCACCTCGTCGGAGACCTTTTCGCCGTAATCCGAACGGTAGTAGTCACCGGTCACCTCACGGCCGACCATCAGCTTCTTCAGGTCATCCTCCGTGACATCAGCGCTTTTCACGGTATCAATATACACGCCGTCCCGAAGAATCGTGATCGTGTCGGACATCCTGAGAACTTCCGGAAGGTCATGGGAGATGAAGATGATCGTATTGCCCTCTTCCCTGATCCGGTTCATATGTTTGTAAAGCTCTTCACGCCCTTCCTGGGAAAGCGCGGTCGTGGTCTCGTCGATGACGACAATCCTGGGAGTAAAGTAAGTTGCCTTTACGATCTCAACCAGCTTTCTGTCCTCAAAGTTGTAGTCGTCCACCATTGCGCCGGCGCGGATGCGGTCGAACCCGTACTTTGCCAGCAGCTGCTGCGCTTCTTTGTTCATGGCGGCCGTATTCTTGATGCCGCCTTTTACAAACCGGTCCTCATGGCCGAGGAAGATATTCTCGGCGACGGTAAGTCCCGACAGCGTTCCAAGCTCCTGTACGATGATGGAAACACCCTCGTTGTTCGCCTCAACCTGGTTCTTCGGATGGATCTCCTTTCCGTCCAGGATGAAATGACCGCTGTCGATCGAATAGATGCCGGTCAGCATGTTGGTCAGGGTGGACTTTCCCGACCCGTTCTCACCGATCAGGGCATGGACCTCGCCCTTGTTAACATTGAATGATACATTCTGCACCGCCTTTGTAATACCAAAGGATTTGCAGAGGTTCTGAACCTGTAGTCTTACTTCGCTCATAACTCTTTTCCTCCTTTGTGTTACTTGACGATCTCACCTTTTCTGACCTTTGTGGTCAGCGTAACGATAATCAGAAGTGCCAGGCCGGATATGACATCATTGACAGCCGTCGGCGCGCCAAGCGCGACGAATCCGTAGTAGATGATCTGCAGGAAGAACTCACCGATGATGATGGCGGGAATCGGAATTCCGTACTTCTTCATCGCAAGACCCAGGAAGCATCCCATGGTCGGATAGAAGTTGCGGCTCATGGAGAGCATGCCCGTCTCCGCAACCATCGAAGAGCCGTAGCTGATCGTCAGGATTGCTTCAACGCCCAGGAATGAACCTGAAATGATAAAAGCAATAACCTTGTATTTATTGACATTGATACCCATGTTCTTCGCCACGAACTCATCGGAGCCGATCGCGTAGGTATAGGTTCCGATCTTTGTATAGTTCAGAAGCAGGTACGCGGCAAGAAACGCGATCACAGCCAGGATCAGGTTGCCCGGCATGGATCCAAACGCCCTCAGATCGGACGGCAGGGTCGCGGACTGGCCGCCCGCGATGTAACTTGCAATGGCCTCATAGATCAGTGCAAGACCCGTGGTGACGATCATGGACGGAATATGCAGTTTTACATAGATTAATCCATTCAGAAGTCCTACGATCGCGCCGGTCAGGATACATCCGCCGATCAGGCCGAAATATCCGAGGCCGAACCTGGAGGCGAGAACCGCGCCGACAATCGAGGAAAGCATGATGTTCGCGCCGATCGAAAAGTCGAACATCCCCATTACCATAACAAAGTAGAAACCGACGGCACCGGCTGAAACCATCAGGGATGCCTCAAAATAACTGAGCAGGTTCTTCGGTGAACCAAAGTTCGAAGGTGTGATGATCTTGAAGACCGCCCAGGATACAACGACCAGAAGGATCAGGACCAAAAAGCCCCTGGTCTTTCCGGACAGTTTGTTCTTAGCCGCAAGGCTTTGAGAAGAACTCATTTCATATACCTCATCATATTCTGCATTCAGTGAAAGCTGTTTATCAGAAAGGGCCGGTATCGCCGAAACGATACCGGCCCTGAAAGTTCACTCAGTCCGCTTTATGCTGGCGGGCAGATTATTCTCTCTTCCCTGAAATCATTCTCCTGCGCGCTCAGCAGCATCCTCTATCGACAGCTTCGAAGCGGTCTCAGCAAGCTCGTCAAAGCTCTCATCCGCCATCGCAACAAGCTCTTCCTCGGTGTACGGAAGCTGATCTACGAAGTACTTCTCATATCCTTCATAGTCTTCCGGAGAAGCAACATACAGATACGGGAACAGGATCTCGTTGAACTCGCCGCCGAAGTCGGTGTAGTTGCCCTTGATCGCGTTGTAGACCATCATGAAGGCAAACAGCGGGTCGCAGTAATGTCCGCCGGACTCACCAGCCATG
>ONVT01000115.1 GCA_900321365.1 uncultured Eubacteriales bacterium
AGACCACCACTGCCGAGCTGTGGAGCGATGACTGGTCCAAGGGCTTCTTCAAGGATCCGGGCGATGTGTTCTGCTACTTCGGGCCGGCATGGTTCTTCAACTTCTGCATGCATGAAGGCGAAGAAGAAGCGATCGCTACCGACGGCGGCTGGGGCTACTGCGAGGGACCTCAGGGCTACTACTGGGGCGGCACATGGATCTGCGCTGCAAACGGAACCGATAACCCGACGCTCGTAAAGGACATCATCCTGACCATGACCACCGACAAGGATGTCCTGAAGGAGATTGCCCAGAACGATTCTGACTGTGTCAACAGCAAGGAAGTCCTTGAAGAGCTGGCAGCGGATGATTCCGGAAACCTTGCTCTGCTTGGAGGACAGAATCCGTACGCACAGCTGGCAGCGGGTGCTGAGAGTGTTGACATGAGCAACACCAGCCCGTACGACCAGGGCTGCAACGAAGAGTTCCAGGGCGCCATGAAGAACTACTTTGACGGCAACGCTACCTATGAGGAAGCACTGGCTCAGTTCAACACCGCGATCGTTGAGAAGTATCCGGAGCTGACCACTGACTGATTCAGAAACTGATTTCCTTAACTTCATAGAAAAATGATTTACCAGGGGGCCTGCCCGCCGTAGGCGGACAGGTTCCCTTCTTTAAACCGGAATTTTCATTGCAGTCATCACAGTCATCACAGACAATGGAGATTTTAATATCATGAAAGGTAAGAAAAAGAGCGCGGTCGTCAGATATAACCGCTGGGGCTATATCTTTCTGATTCCGTTTATGGTTGTATTTGTTGTCTTCCAGCTGATTCCGCTGGTTACAACCGTCTACAACAGTTTTTTTGAAAGCTATATGTCCGGACTGAAACAGATCGGCCCGAACTTTGTCGGATTAAAGAATTATATCCAGCTCATCACGCAGGGGGATCTGCTGAAGTATTTTGGCAATACCATGATTATGTGGGTGCTCGGTTTCGTTCCGCAGATTATCCTTTCTCTTCTGCTCGGTTCCTGGTTCACGAATCCGCAGCTGAAGCTGAAGTGCCAGAGATTTTTCAAAACGGTGATCTATCTGCCGAACCTGATCATGGCTTCTGCCTTCGCCATGCTGTTCTTCACCATGTTCGCGAAGACCGGCCCGATCAACTCGATTCTGGTCAGCATTGGTATTCTCAGCGAACCGTATGACTTCATGGCACATGTCGGATCCGTGAGAGGCCTGATCGCTTTTATGAACTGCCTGATGTGGTTCGGTAATACGACGATCCTCCTGATGGCGGGAATGATGGGAATCCCGGATTCCCTGTACGAGGCGGCCGAGGTGGACGGAGCGACTCCGACCCAGATCTTTTGGAAGGTCACAATTCCGCTGTTGAAGCCGATCTTCATTTTCGTGATCATCACGTCCCTGATCGGTGGTCTGCAGATGTTCGATGTTCCGCAGATTCTGACCAACGGTACCGGTGACCCGATGAGATCAGCCATGACCCTGATCATGTACCTGAACAAACATCTGTACAGCAAGAACTATGGCCTGGCCGGCGCGCTGTCTGTCCTGCTGCTGATCCTGACCGCGATCCTGAGCGCAATCGTGTTCCGGGCGACGGCAAAGGATGAAGTGAAGTAAGGGGGGTGTGGACAATGAGTGAAAAAAGACAGAGGAACAGTGTTCACGCCAGAAGAGTGATCGCCTATATCGTTCTGATCCTCATTTCCTTCCTGTGCCTGTTCTGGTTCTATGTCCTGTTTATCAATGCGACAAGATCCAATGGCGAACTTGGAAAAGGCTTCACGGCGATTCCCAGCACGCACCTGATCGAGAACCTGACGAACCTGTTCAAGGGTACCCTTCCGGTGCTCAGGGGCATGCTGAATTCTCTGATTATCGCGGCTTTGAGCGCGGCATGCTGTACCTATTTTTCGACGATGACAGCCTACTCGATCCATGCGTATGATTACGCCGGAAGAAAGGCGTTCTTCACCTTCATTCTTGCCATCATGATGATCCCGACGCAGGTAACCGCGCTTGGATTTGTAAAGCTGATACAGGGGATGAATCTGGAAAACAACTATATTCCGCTGATCGTTCCATCTATTGCGGCTCCGGTCACATTCTTCTACCTGAAACAGTATATGGATTCCAACCTTCCGGGAGAACTGATCGAGGCGGCACGAATCGACGGCGCTGGAGAGTTCCGGATCTTCAACACGGTGGCACTTCCGCTGATGCGGCCTGCAATCGCGGTCCAGGCAATCTTCACCTTCGTCGCCAGTTGGAACAATTACTTCATTCCGTCATTGATCCTGCATGAGGACAAGTCGAAGACACTTCCGATCCTGATCGCTCAGCTGCGTGCTGCCGACTGGCTGAAGTTTGACATGGGGCAGGTCTACGCGATGATTGCGTTCTCCATCTTCCCGGTCATCATCGTCTATCTGATTCTGTCCAAGAACATCGTCGGCGGCGTGTCTGCCGGTGCGGTCAAGGGCTGATTCATACTTTGCCGTCTGCGTCCGGGCCCGGCCCGGCTTCAGGCGGAACGGATTCCGGTAGCTTTCCGGCATTCCATTTCGGGTGCCGGACTGATACATATACAACATCAGGTAACCATAAACCTTTTGTTTGTGATGACCGCGCGCCGGGTATCCGTCGGGAAACCGGCGGGTATCCGGCAGCGGTCGGAAAATAACGCGGCGGGACAGCTCATCTGTCCCGCCGCTTTTGGCTGTGTGTTTACAGTTCAGGGACCTGCCGCCGGCCCCTGAACTGTAAAATGAATAATGATTCACTGCTGTCCCCCGCCTTGTGCTACAATGAGGACAGTCCGCTTTGCCATCGGCGTGGCACTGAATGAATGAAAGGATATTCTGGCACAGATCCCAAGGAGGATGATATGAGGAATCACTGGACAAGGCTTCGCTATACGCCTGTTCTGCCGCTGGGCGTGGGCGGCAGAACTGTTACGGCATCGAAGGAACATCTGGAGCTGTCACGCGCGGCCGCCAGCGAGGGGATGGTCCTTCTGAAGAATGAGGACCATGTCCTGCCGCTGAAAAGGGGAACGAAGGCTGCCCTGTTCGGAAAGGCGACAGCGGACTATGTGAAGGGGGGCGGCGGAAGCGGCGATGTGACGGTGCCGTATCTTCGAAACCTTCATCAGGGGATGCAGATTAAGCAGAAGGAAGGGAAGGTCGAAATCCTGGAATCCCTCGCCGACTTCTATGAGAAGAATGTGGCGCAGCAGTATGCGGACGGGGCCGAGCCGGGAATGACCGTGGAACCGGAGGTTCCCCGGGAGTTGCTGGAGGAAGCGAAGGCATTTACCGATACGGCCATCATTTCGATCTGCCGGTTTTCCGGCGAGGGATGGGACCGGAAGACAGTGCTGACCGGGAAATATCAGTTGTCAGGGGACGAGCAGAAGATGTATGATCTGTCTGCCAGGCTCTTTGAGGATGGTGATTTCTGTCTGACGAAGGCAGAGCGGGCGATGATTGACCTGGTCACGAAGAATTTCGCGAAAGTTATCGTGGTCCTGAACATCGGCGGAGTGATGGAGACCGGATGGTTCCGGGAGAATGACAAAATCCAGGGAGCTCTTCTTGCGTACCAGGGCGGCGTGGAGGGAGGCCTTGCCGCGGCGGATATCCTGACGGGAGACGTGAACCCGTCCGGGCATCTGTCAGATACCTTTGCAAAGACACTGGAGGATTATCCTTCGACAGAGGGATTCCACGCGTCGGCGGATTATGTGGAGTATACAGAGGACATCTATGTAGGATACCGTTATTTCGAGACGGTTCCGGGAGCAAAGGAGAGGGTCAGCTATCCGTTCGGGTACGGCCTTTCCTATTCCGACTTTCTGATTAAGCCTGTCTACTGCGCCTATGCGGGGGAAGAGATCGTCCTTTCGGTAAAAGTGACGAACCTTTCCGAAATGCCGGGCAAGACGGTGGTTCAGGTCTATGGAAAGTGTCCGCAGGGAAAACTCGGAAAGAGCGTGCTGACACTGGTTTCCTTTGCGAAGACAGGTATGCTGGGATGCGGCGTATCGCAGACCATCGATATGACATTCCCCTTAAGATGCCTTGCTTCCTATGACGATTCGGGGAAGGTGAAGAAGTCCGCCTGGGTTCTGGAAAAGGGGGAGTATACATTCTTTGCCGGTGACAGCATCCGGGACCTGACGAGAGTGCTGTATACCTGGAAGCTTGAGGAAGACCTTGTCCTGGAACAGCTGACTGAGCGGTGCGCGCCGCGAAAGCTCGGCAGGAGGATGCGCCCTGACGGGACATTTGAGAGCCTTGAGACGGGGGAATATCCGCAGCGCCATACAGGACTGGCCCCGATCCCGGATCTGATGAATGATTTTCCGACGCCGGGAAGGGAAGCCCTTCCTCAGGGACAGACCTCCTGGTCCCCGAAAGCCGAAAAGCATCCGGAAAGGATTCTCCTGGATGATGTCGCTGACGGGAAACATACGCTGGAAGCATTTATGGACCAGCTGACTGTCGATGAACTGATTGCCCTGACCGGCGGGCAGCCGAATACAGGCGTTGCGAATACGTTCGGCTGGGGAAATCAGGAAAAATGGGGTATCCCGAACGCGATGACGGCGGATGGCGGCGCAGGGTTCAGGGTGGAGCCGCAGACTGGGGTGAAGGCAACCGCATGGCCTTGCGCGACGATGCTCGCCTGCACCTGGGACCAGGATCTCCTGGAGAAGATCGGGAGAGCGGCTGCCATGGAGGTGAAGGAGAACAATTGCTGTGTGTGGCTGGCACCGGCAATCAATATCCACAGAAGCCCTCTGTGCGGGAGGAACTTCGAGTATTACTCGGAGGATCCGCTGCTGGCGGGGCTGTGCGCTGGCGCGGTGGTCAGAGGCGTTCAGTCTCAGGGGATCGGCGCGTGCGTGAAGCATTTCTGCGTGAACAACAAGGAGACGAACCGCAGAGGAAGCGACTCCCGTGTGAGCGAGCGGGCGCTGAGAGAGATCTACCTGAGGGCATTTGAACTGATCGTGAAACGTGAGAAGCCGTGGTCGGTCATGTCCTCTTACAACCTGCTGAACGGTGTGCATACTTCGGAAAACAGGGAACTCCTGACCGGGATCCTCAGACAGGACTGGGGATTTGACGGAGTCGTCACGACGGACTGGTGGACCTGCGGGGAGCATTATCTGGAGCTGAAGGCGGGAAATGACATCAAGATGGGCGCGGGCCATCCGGAGCGGGTGAAGGAAGCGTATGAGAAAGGACTGATCACCCGGGAGGAGATTGCGGTAAATGCGCGGCGCGTGCTGGAATTCATTCTCAGGATTGACAAAGAGGTAGAGAAGCATGGCGAAGGCCAGAACAATTGAGCAGATCCTTGCCCAGAACCAACTTGCGTTTGCTCCGAACATGGAACAGCACTATATGACCGAGCTTGAGGGCATCTGGGACGAGGCGTGTGAGGAGAGCGGCGGCGAGATCACGGATGCGCGGATCGACGAGTATCTGGATGTGCTGAAGAAGATGGGGCTGGTGATACCGGTTCACCGGGAGACGATGGAACGGGAGCATTCAAAGCGCAGGTCCGCGGTTCCGGATCCGGAGGTGGTCCGGATGCGGAAACTGATCTCACAGGAAAAGGCGGCCGAGAAGATGACCGAAAGGACGACCGAAAGGACGA
>ONVT01000016.1 GCA_900321365.1 uncultured Eubacteriales bacterium
TCGATCGATACGCTCCGCTTGTCGCCCATCACGAACCAGCGGTTTTCCGGAACCTGGTAAGGGAGCTCGATGTTGCACTCACCAAGTGCAGGCTCGTCGATGTAGGGCTCATCGATCGGTTCCTCATTGACGTAGACCTGGCCGTCCTTGTCGATGTCCACCCAGTCTCCCGGTCCGGCGATTACGCGTTTCACCAGGATCTTGTTGTTGTAGTAGAACGCGACGACATCGCCTTTCGTGAAGTTCGAGGAACGGACAGTCAGTACGATGTTTCCGTCGTGCATCGTCGGCGTCATGGAGTGCCCGTAGATCCTCAGCACCGGCATCAGCAGGTAGGATACAATGACAGCGATCGCGGCCACCGTGATGATGGTGGTGATCGTGCTCCTCAGAGCCCTGCGGTATCGGATCCGGTACCGTTCATGTGTCCTCTCGCGCATGAGCTCTTCGACGCTCGGGAGCTCGTCCCATTTCCGCTTCTTACTGCTCATGACTTCCCCTTCAAGGCGTCTTCCAGGGCCTTCTCAGCCGGAACATCGGATCCGCTCTTGATCCGGAGATTCTCCAGATAGATCTTTGCCGCGTCCTCTGCTGCCATGAAGACCTTCGCGATCCTCAGGGAGGCTTCCGCGATGGATCCGGCCTTTTCCAGTGATACCGTGCGGTCCTCAAGCTTCTGGTTCAGTTCCTCGATCTGCGCCTTCAGCTTATTGATCTCTTCCGCCTGCGCGTCCACGAGTCTGCCCTGCTCGATCAGCATATCCAGCAGCTCTACGCGCTTCAGATGTCTTAAATCCTTTTCCTTCATCTATCTGCAATCCCCCGATGTCTTCAGGATGACGCTCATCTCTATGCAGTCTCCCTGATTCTTCAGGACTTCGCTCCTCTGCATGCAGTCTCCCTGATTCTTCAGGATGACGCTGCCTCGCTCTGTTTTGCCGTCTCGCTCTGATTCTGAATCTCTGCGATCTTCCGGGACATGTCCTCCTTCGCCGTGCCCGTCCACTGGGCCGGTTCGGACCCTGTCATGACGCAGCGCACCGTCACTCTCGTCGCGCCGCCGATCGTACAGGTGAATAGCGTCAAGTCCCAGTCGTCCGGATCGGTCATTTCCTCCACATCGGTCGGCTGGAGGACGGTCACCTCGGAAACCTCATAGTTGAACCTGTTTCCGAATACGTCGGTGAAAATGACCTCGTCGCCTTCTTTTAGTGTCTTGATCTGCCCGAAATGCCTGTCGTAGTTGTGCGCGCAGATGATCATGTCGTGCGCGTACACGGTTCCGACAAACCGGTTCGGGGCGATCTTCAGGTTCGGATAGCTCCACTCGTCCATGACCGGGAGGATCCGCCCGAGCTCCGGGATCTCCAGAAATCCCACATACATGTGCCCGTCGACCTCGACGGTCGGCATCGCCATATCAGGATGGAGCTCGTAAACCGCCGCCTGCTGCGCGAGAGCCGGCTGCGATGTGTCATCCTGCCCCGCGGCTGCCCTGGCGGAAGCATTTCCTGCTACTCCGGGCGCCTCCATATTGTGGGTCCTGTAGTATTCCTCCGCCGGGACGCTTCCGATCATGCCGTCCCCGTCCGCGTCGATCCCGAGCATCTCCTCCATCGCGTGGAGGTCGGCGAGGGCCGACTTTCCTGCGTTGATGTCATCACGGTAATTATTGATGGTCAGTATGATCGCCGCCACGGCAGCCGCCAGTCCTAAAACCAGGAATACGGTTCCGAACCGCCTCTTCCGGCTGCCCCTTCTCTCCAGATCCTCTGAAGACAGGTCGGCCTCATCCATGATGAAGTAATCATCCATATCTTATTTCTCATACGCAGCTTACTAACCCGGACGGTTCTGTATATGTAAAGCTCCCCGATGCATCTGTAATTCAGCTGATTCCGTCCAAGTGATTCCCTGGGTGTTTCTGTCCAGATAGTTCCGTATGAATGGCTCCGTCTGTGTGGTTCTGTCCGCGTTAAGGTTGTTGCAAGTCAATTGTCTGTATGCAGGCAGGATCTCTTTAATGACCCTTCATATCCTTCTTTCCGCTCAGGCGGAGGATCAGTCCGAGGATCACCAGCATCACAGCGGCTCCTGCCAGCACCCATACCGGCCACCAGAGCTGTCCTGTCTGGGGCAGTCTGTTCGCGGACGCAACCGCAGCGTTCTTTTCTGTCTCTTTTTCTCTGCTGCTTCCCTTAACGCCGGCCCTGTTTTCCGCTTCCACCTCTCTCTCACGGGACTCACCCTGGACTCCCGCCGGAGGCGTTGTATTCGTAACCGTCACAAGCTTGCCGTCCGCTGTCTTCTGCTCTTCGTGGGAGACACTGTATCCGGCCGGGATGTCTTTTTCTGTCACGGAGTACTCGCCCGCCTCCAGTCCGGCCCAGGTAAATGCCCACCCGTTCTGTGCGCTGAGTGTCTGTGTATCCAGTGTCACGCCCGCGCTGTTGTGCAGCTCTATAGTGACCGATGCCGGTCTTCTGCTGCTCGTTCCGGCGGCGTCATCGCCCGACCAGACCTTCCTCACGGAAACGCTCGTCGTCGGCTTTTCCGTTTCCTTCGATTTTTCTGTTTCATTCGGTTTTTCCGTCTCCTTCGGTTTTTCCGTTTCTTTCTGTGTTATCTGCGGCTTTACCTTAACGGAAGCGTTATAATCCCATACCTTATTGTCCTTCGAGATCTGCGGAAGCGTCAGGAACGCAGGTGTGATCGTAACGTCTTTATAGACATCTCCCTCGTAGGAGGCTGTCATAAGATACAGTCCCTGGTCCAGTCCCTGAAAATGCGCCGATCCGTCTTCTCCCGTAACCGCGGAGATGGTCTCAAAGGCCTGTCCTCCCTTAGTCGAATCGCTCACAACATAAGGGGCAAGCGTCGCGGCTCCTTTTGCCCAGCTGCTGGAATCCATCTTATTCGGATCTAAATTCGCCTCGACCTTACCGTCGTAAGACGCGAACGCCGGCGTCAGCGTAAAGCTGGCCATACCGTCCTCACTGATCGTCATGTCTCCCGCTTTATACAACGTCACTCTGAGCCCGCTGATCGGACTGTCGCTGTTGGGAACGGCTGCGTGAACCGTCACCGTTACCTCCGCGGAAGGGTCAAGCGCAGGATAAGCAGTTGCCGCACCCGCCGCCGAAACGCAAAACAGGGCAAGCAGCGCGCTCATCACCGCCGCAAGCCAGATTCTCTTCTGTATAACCCGGATCCTATCACTCTTCATAGCAGTTTCCTTTTATGTTCCGATCTTTCCCCACTTACAGAATACCTGTCGGTTTCCATAATATCTTGCCCATTTGCCCTGAAAAATGTACAATTCTTGCCATTTCTGCAAAATGTACATTTGTTCTTGTTTAGACCTGCCAGTATAATGCTACTCACAAAATTTTTGTGCTACTTCCCTTTTTTCGGTTTTGCTCAGATACTCTATCGTCTTATGCGGCAGCATTTCCTGTTCCGTACTACGTTTGCCTCTCCGGACAACAGCCGGGATTACTGATGCAGTTTTTCTAAGCACTACTTCTTCTTTGTCCGGCCTTTCCGGCCGCCCTTCTTCGCCTGGTTCGGATCATTCTCCTTCGGCTTCCTGTCCGGATGCCTCGTGTAGTAGTAATCCATGCTGAAGGACTTTTCCTTCTCGTGGCGTTCCATCGTCAATGCGCGGTAGGTGCGGATGTTCCGGCTCCTGCGGCGCGACGAGACAATCATGTAAATTACGAGTATCACCGCGATGATTCCGATCACAACCGGAAGCACGTGGAGCGGCTTGATCTGCGACGCGTCCGAAGTCACACGGACATCATGGGCGTCCGGATTGTCGATCCGGTGGCCGCGCACCAGCATACGATGCGAGTTGATGCCGTACGGCGTACAGGTGACCAGCGTCAGGTAATCCTTCTTCGGGTCGAGGGCAAGTTCCTCGAGCTCATTTGGCAGAACGATGCGGATCTGGTCGATCTCGTATGTCAGTGTCTCGTCCAGGACCGTGATCTGTACGATGTCCCCTTCCGTGAGCTGGTCCAGGTCAGTAAAGAGCTTTGCGCTCGGAAGGCCTCTGTGGCCGGAGATCACGCAGTGTGTTCCTTCTCCGCCGACCGGGAGGGAACTTCCCTCGATGTGGCCGACCGCGATCTGGAGGACCGCCTCGTCCGTCCCGTGGTAAATCGGGAGCGACACATTGATCTTCGGAATCTCGACGTAGCCCATGATACCGCTGCCGTCTATGTCGAGGAGGGAATTGTATTCTTCGCGCTCCTCGTCCGTCATGATAAAACGGCCGACACCCTTTTCAAGCAGCGTCTTGTTGTATTCGCGGGCATCCTCGAGCATCTTCTCATATTCTGCGTCATCGATCTTGGAAACCTGTTCCGAGTATCCGGCGATCGCCCTCGACTGATGGAAGCTGTTCCACCAGTCCGCAAATGTCGGGTAGCCCAGCAGGCCCAGGCCCGCCAGAAGAATTATGAGGAGAAGCACTGTGGACCAATGTCTTTTAAACCACATCAGCTTCGTTCCATTCTCATAGTGTTATTCGGTCCGGAGACGTCGAAGTCCTGTTCTTATATTCGATCCGGAGACGTCGTAATCCCATTCTTTTATTCGATCCGGGAACGTCCATGTCCAATGTTTTATCTGTTGAAGCGGTTTTCCATTTTATATCTGCTTACAGACACCGTCCGGTATCGGATGGGCTATTCTATCCAGGGTCCGTCGATATCCTGCTCTTTGTACTTAGGTTCCCTGGACATGTGCCGGAAGGGCCACAGGCAGATCACGGCGCTGGCAATGATAATCAAAAATGCCCACACAGTGTGCTCATACATGGAACCGAGCATTCCCAGAACCGCTGAGATAAAGACCGACTTCGCCATGATCCGGTCAGCGGCGACGATAACCTCTTTATCCGTGTTATCCCCCTTCAGCACCACGTCCGGATCATACTGCATGACGCTCTCTGTCGACATTCCGGGGGTTCCCAGCTCATTCATCATCTGCTCATAGGGAACCTCGAAGCTCACGTCCTCCGTCTTCCCGTCGATGGAAATGATCCGGCTGATGGACGCCTGATTCCGGTCATCCAGGTAAGCGACGATGTCACCGGGTACATACGGATTCTTTTCCTTCAGCAGGATCAGCGCCCCCTCCGGCGCGGTCGGCATCATGTCCGAATTCTTTGCCAGTTCCACATAGAATCCGCCGATCTGCGGGAGAATATCCCGCTGCGACCGCAGCATCGCGATCAGCGCAACCATCGCGATGGATATTACCAGGATAACCCCTGCAATTACCCGGATTACAATCTCAAGTGTCTTCATATAACCTTCTTTAAAATTACTCTCCGCCGCACCGGCCCGGATCA
>ONVT01000119.1 GCA_900321365.1 uncultured Eubacteriales bacterium
GGGCATGAGGTGTCAGCGAAGCTGACGGAGTCCTGATGCCATAGTGAAATCGTCCAAAACGGAAAAGAATTTCGTTCGCGAGTATAGTCGGGGTATAACCACATGATGAACGCACTGTATGCGCCGATGGAGGAAATGGAAGCCTTCCAGCAGATCAGGCGCAGGATGCAGAAGAAACAGAATACAGGCATGATCCTTGCAGGCGGCTGTATCGACTCCCAGAAGGCACATCTGATCGGGTGCCTGGCCCGGGACTATCCGGTCACCTGCATTATCGCGCCGGACGACCTGCGGGCGAAAGAGATCTGCGAAAACTACCGGATTTTCGATGAGCATGTACTACTCTATCCCGCAAGGGACTTTCTGTTTTTCCAGGCAGATCTGCAGAGCCGGACCCTGACCGCGCAGAGAGTACGCTGCATGAAGGCCCTGGCTGACATTACAACGGGGCTTGAAAGCGACAGGGTGACTGTCGTCCTGACGCTGCGTGCCCTGATGAGCCACTGCATGAAGGCGGAAGACTGGATGGACGCAATCATCTCCTACACGGCGGGAGATGAGATTGATCCTCAGGAGGAGAAGAAGGCACTCTCCCTCATGGGATATGAGAGAGTGGACATGGTGGAGGCTCCCGGGCAGTTCGCTTCCAGGGGAGGAATCCTGGACATCTATCCCCTGACGGAGGAGAATCCGGTCCGGATCGAGCTGTGGGGAGATGAGATCGACAGTGTTCGATATTTCGATGCCGAGTCGCAGCGGACGAAGGAGCAGCTTCAGGGAATCCGGATCTACCCGGCGTCTGAATTTGTCACCACAACTTCGATTACACAGAGAGGGCTGAAAAAGATCAGCGCCCAGGCGCGGGATCTGGAGCAGAAGCTGCGCTCCATGCAGAAGTCAGAGGAGGCATTCCGGGCGGCGCGGATTGCGGCGGACGCAAGGCAGAGGCTGGAGGACTTCGGTGACACCTCCGTGATGGAGGGCCTGTGCGACTTCTTTTATCCTGACGCGGTGTCACTGCTGGACTTCTTTCCCGACGGAACCGTGTTCTTTATGGATGAACCGTCCAGGTCCTCCCAGAGCACGAAGGAGGCAGAGGAGGAATTCCGCGACAGCCTGTCACATCGCCTTGAGAAGGGGTACGTTCTCCCGGGGCAGGCGAAGATGCTCTTCACCGGGAAACAGATTGAGGAGAGGCTCTCGGCGCGCGGCCTGGTCGGCCTGACCGCCCATTCCGGGGCAAAATGCCCTTTCCCGGTCAGTGCCCGCATCGAGATCCAGGCTGCCGGCTGCGGCGTCTACAACAGCAATTTTGAGCTTCTGGTGAAGGACCTTGCGCGGTATAAGAGACAAAAATACCGTGTCGTGCTTCTGTGTGCTTCGAGGACCAGGGGGCAGCGCCTGGCACGCGACCTGACGGACAACGGCGTGATTGCATTTTACTCGGAAAAGGAGGACCGGGTTCTTCAGGGCGGCGAAGTCATGGTGACCTACGGGAACACGCACCGGGGCTATGAGTACCCGATGCTGAAGTTTGCCGTCCTGAGCGAGTCGGACATCTTCGGCAGGGAGAGGAAGAAGAAGCGCCGGGCTGCCCCGAAAAGCGGTAAGACCATCGCCTCCTTTACCCAGCTGCACCCGGGGGACTATGTCGTCCATGAGAACCACGGGATCGGAATCTACCGTGGCATCGAGAAGATCCTGTCCGACGGAGTCCAGAAGGACTACATGAAGATCGAGTACGCGGGGAATTCGAACCTGTATGTCCTGGCGACCCAGCTGGACATGATCCAGAAATACGCGGGTTCTGACGCGAAGTCACCGAAGATTTCGAGGCTGGGCGGGGAGGCCTGGTCCCACACGAAGACAAGGGTCAGGGCAGCGGTTGAAGAGGTGGCGCAGGAGCTGGTGGATCTGTACGCGGTGCGGTCGAACCGGAAGGGATATGCCTATGGCCCGGACACTTCCTTCCAGACGGAATTCGAGGAGCTGTTCCCGTTCGACGAGACACAGGACCAGATCCAGGCGATCGAGGATACCAAGAAAGATATGGAGTCCACGAAGATCATGGACCGCCTGATCTGCGGGGATGTGGGATACGGGAAGACGGAGATCGCGATCCGCGCGGCCTTCAAGGCGGTATGTGAGAGCCGGCAGACGGCATTCCTGGTGCCGACGACGATTCTTGCCCAGCAGCATTACAACACTTTCCTCCAGAGAATGAAGGATTATCCGGTGCGGATCGGGATTCTGAGCCGGTTCAATACGAAGACGGAGACCGCAGAGGTACTGAAAGGACTGTCCACCGGGCAGGTCGATATCGTAATCGGCACGCACCGGCTGCTCTCGAAGGATGTGAAGTTCAAGGATCTGGGCCTGCTGGTCATCGATGAAGAGCAGCGTTTCGGTGTCGCGCACAAGGAGAAGATCAAGCAGATGCGCAGCGATGTGGACGTTCTCACGCTGACCGCAACGCCGATCCCCCGCACGCTCCATATGAGTCTTGCGGGGATCCGCGACATGAGCGTTCTGGAGGAGGCGCCCCAGGACCGCCTGCCGATCCAGACTTTCGTCATGGAGTATAATGAGGAAACGATCCGTGAGGCGATCATCCGGGAAATGGCGCGGGGAGGCCAGGTGTACCTGGTCTATAACCATGTATCGACAATTGCCGATATGACTGGACGCGTTGCCGCTCTGGTGCCGGAGGCGCGTATCGCGTATACCCACGGGAGGATGCCCTCGAACCGGATCGAAGACATCATGTATGACTTTATCAACGGGGACGTGGATGTGCTCGTGACGACGACGATCATCGAGACGGGCCTTGATATCGCGAATGTGAATACCATGATTATCTGTGACGCGGACCGGCTGGGGCTGTCGCAGCTCTACCAGCTGCGCGGACGGGTCGGGAGATCCAACCGCACGGCGTACGCATTTCTCATGTACCGGCCGGACCGGATTCTCGCGGACGCCGCCGAGAAGAGGCTCGGCGCGATCCGGGAGTACACGGAGCTTGGGTCGGGATTCAGGATCGCAATGCGCGACCTCGAGATCCGGGGCGCGGGGAACCTTCTCGGAAAAGCGCAGTCGGGCCACATGGCGCAGGTAGGTTATGACCTCTACTGCAAACTGCTGAACCAGTCCGTGATGAGGCTCAGGGGGGAAATCACGCAGCGTGATGAGTTTGAAACAGTGATCGATCTGAGCATCGACGCGTTTCTTCCGGACTCCTATATCCCGAATGAGAACCAGAAGCTGGATCTGTATAAGAGGATCGCCTCGATCACGGGGGAGGAAGATTATGAGGACATGCTGGACGAGCTGATGGACCGCTACGGGGAACCTCCTTCCACTGTGCAGAACCTGCTGAAGGCGGCCCTGGTGAGGAGCATGGCCCATGAGACTTTTCTCACGGAGCTGACCCAGAAGAGCGATGAACTGAGGTTCCTTTTCTGGGCGAAGGCGCCAGTCAATGTGGACAGGATCGGCCCGTTCATGGCAAAGTATCAGCGCAGGCTGCGGTTCGTGGCAGGGCCGCATTCGTATTTCACATACGCGCTTCCCACGGTGGGCGGAATCGTTCCGGATGTGCTCGGCCAGACGGAGAAACTGCTGCGCGACATGAAGGCGGAACTGCTGATTCCGGAATCATAGTTTCTGTCGGGCGGGTTACAAGTCGCACCCCGCCA
>ONVT01000120.1 GCA_900321365.1 uncultured Eubacteriales bacterium
GATGACGCCGTCCTTGCCGCCGACCTTTTCCATTGCCTCAGCGATCATCTCGCCGACCTTCTCGTCGCCGGATGAAACTGCTGCCACGCGCTGGATCTGCTCCTTGCCCTTTACCTTCTGGCTCATCTTGCGGATCTCTTCCACAACCGCGTCAGTGGCCTTCTGCATGCCCTTGCGCAGCACGATCGGATTCGCGCCTGCCGCCAGGTTCTTCATCCCTTCATGGACCATTGCCTGTGCCAGGACAGTCGCTGTCGTGGTGCCGTCGCCGGCAACATCATTCGTCTTCGAGGCAACCTCACGGATCAGCTGCGCGCCCATATTTTCGAAGGCATCCTCAAGCTCGATCTCCTTGGCGATGGTCACACCGTCATTCGTGATCACAGGGCTGCCATAGGTCTTGTCCAGTACAACATTTCTTCCCTTGGGGCCAAGTGTAACCCGGACAGTATCCGCCAGCTTGTCAACTCCAATACGAAGGGCTTCTCTCGCCTCATCACCATATTTCAGTTCTTTTGCCATGATTTTTCTCCTCCGTTTAGCTCTTTACTCGACCTTCGCCAGGATATCGCTCATCTTGCAGAGGATGTATTCCTCCTCACCGAGCTTGAATTCGTTTCCCGCATACTTGGAAAAGACGACCCTTTCGCCTGCGCTTACGCTCATGACGACCTCCTTGCCGTCGATTCTGCCGTCGCCAACCGCGATCACGGTTGCTTCCTGCGGCCTTTCCTGTGCCTTTGCCGCCAGAATGATTCCGCCCTTTGTTGTCTCCTCAGCCTCAAGCTGCTTCAGAACGACCTTGTCTCCCAACGGAACTAACTTCATAGTGCTTGCCTCCATTTCCTGTGCAATTCTGTCTGGTTATTATTAGCACTCTTTTATTCTGAGTGCTAAATCACGATACTCATGATAGCAGAAAAAAAGAATTATGCAACCCCTGCTGAATTGCATAATCCACTGGCCTCTGCCATCTATCTCATTTTTTCTCGTTTTTTCTCTCTTTTTCTCGTTCTGTGAAACTTTTGTGATGTATCCGGTCCCAATCAGGAGCCTCTCTGGCTCCTGATTTCGTCAAGCTGCGCGTACACCGCGTCATTCGTGACCTTGATGTAGGTTCCTTTCATTCCGGAGCTTCTGGACTGGATCACGCCCGCGCTCTCAAACTTCCTCAGCGCGTTGACGATGACCGACCTCGTAATGCCGACCCTGTCCGCGATCCTGCTCGCAACAAGCACTCCTTCGTCTCCCTGCATCTCTTCGAAGATATGGACGATTGCCTCAAGCTCCGAGTAACTGAGGGTACTGATCGCGCTCTTCACAACCTGTGTCTTGCGGTTTTCCTGCTCGCTCTCCTCACTCTGGGAGCGCATCATCTCCAGTCCGACAACCGTTGTCCCATACTCGGAGAGAATGATATCGTCAATCTCATACGGATCCGTTACGCGGTACATGAAGACAGTTCCGAGTCTCTCACCCGCAATCTCGATCGGATTGACAATCGCCTGATACCGGTGAATGTCCGGTCCCGTAAACCCGAGCGTCTCCAGATTCACGTTCTCCTTTGTGGAGAGAATCGAGAGAAACCGCTCATTTAACAGCGGATCGATATGCTCTCCCACCTGATCTGCGATCAGTACATCCAGATCAGGGGTTCCGGGAGCCTTGCTGGATCCAAGTGTCTTCCCCTTCCTGCTGATTACGAGGACACTCGATCCGAGAATCTCCGTCATGATATTGCAGATATCATTGAATATAACCTTGCCTGAATTGTTGTTATGAAGCAGCTTTCCAATCTTTCTGGTCTTGTCGAGAAGCTGTACACTCATATCCGCCTCCTGGATCTTCGTCGTACCAAACCGCCTTTTGAGGCAAATCAGTTATTCCTGCGTCTTGAATTCATTTTCATTACAGGAGTAACGGCAGGTATCGTTCTGACACACAAGATTCGCCCCCTTATGCGCCATCCATCCACCGCACCTTGGGCAGCGTACTTCGCTGGGTTTTGCCCAGGAAATGAAATCGCACTCCGCCCTCTCGCAGCCGAAATATCTGCGTCCCTTCCGGGACCGTCTCACCACAAGATCGCTTCCGCACTTCGGGCACTTTACCCCGGCCTTCTCATAATACGGCATAGTGTTATGACACTCAGGAAATCCCGGGCAGGCCAGGAATTTTCCGTGAGGCCCATACTTGATCACCATCTTCCGTCCGCATTTATCACAGGGCACATCGGTCTCTTCGTCTTCGATCTTCACCTTCCCGAGCGTCTCCTCGGCCTGCTTTACTTCGCGGTCAAGATCCGGATAGAAGTTCCTCACGATGTCCTTCCACTCCATCTTCCCCTCCGCGACCATGTCGAGCAGGGATTCCATATTCGCGGTAAACGCAACGTCGTCGATCTCAGGGAAGGAGGTCTTCATGATCGAGTTCACTGCATCCCCGAGCTCGGTCACATAAAGGCTCCGCCCTTCCTTTGTCACATAGTGGCGGGCGAGCAGCGTTGAAATCGTAGGCGCATAAGTGGAAGGCCTTCCAATCCCCTTCTCTTCCAGGGCGTGCACGAGGGATGCCTCTGTAAAATGCGCCGGCGGCTGGGTAAAATGCTGCTGCGGCCGTAATTCTTCCAGTTCCAGCAGTTCGCCCTCTTTCAGGTTTCTCAGGCCGGATGTTTTCTGCTTCTCCTCGTCCCCATCGTCGCGGTACACAATCTGATAGCCTTCAAAAAGCGTACGGGATGTTCCCGCCGTAAACAGATACTCCTGATCCGCCTTCGCCGTGATCCGGATCTGCAGGGTCTCGATGAGAGCGGGCGTCATGCAGCTTCCGACGAAGCGCTTCCAGATCATCTCATACAGGCGGAACTGCTCTCTGGTCAGCGCATTCTTCGCCTTCTCCGGCGTCAGGCTGATGTCTGTCGGACGGATTGCCTCATGCGCATCCTGAACCCTGGGAGCAATTTCCCCTCCGTCCCTTTTTTCCGGCGCATCACCTGCCGCCGCCCCGGTTTCACCGGAGGCATCTGTCCGGAATCTTTCCGGACGGTCAGCATACTCCTGCCCGTAGTTTTTTCCGATATACTCTGCCGCCGCAGATGCCGCCTCCCGGGAAACACGGGTGGAATCCGTTCTCAGGTAGGTGATCAGGCCGACGGCACCCTTTCCCTTAATGTCGATTCCCTCATAAAGCTGCTGCGCGACGCGCATGGTCTTCTGGGTGCTGAAATTCAGCGTACGGGCAGCCTCCTGCTGAAGGGTGCTCGTGGTAAAGGGAAGCGGTGCCTTTCTGACCTTCTCCCCTTTCTTCACCTCGGTTACGGTGAACGCCGCTCTCTCCAGGGCAAGGCAAATTTCTTTCGTCCCTGCCTCATTCTCCGGCTGCTCCCTTTTAGAGCCGGTTCCATGATACTGGGCTGTCAGGCTCTTCTTTGCCTTCCGGGGCAGAAGCTGAGCATCGATCGTCCAGTATTCCTTAGGTACAAAATCAGCAATCTCCTTCTCACGGTCCGCAACGATCCTCAAGGCAACCGACTGGACTCTCCCGGCGCTCAGGCCTCTCTTGATCTTTGCCCAGAGAAGGGGGCTGATACGGTATCCGACCATGCGGTCCAGAATCCGCCTTGTCTGCTGGGCGTCAACCATATCCATGTCAATCTGCCGCGGATGCTTCAGGGCCTCCCTGACCGCGTTCTTTGTGATCTCATTGAACGTGATCCGGAATGTCTTCTTCGGATCCAGGCCCAGGGCAGCGATCAGATGCCAGCTGATTGCCTCTCCCTCACGGTCAGGGTCGGTTGCGAGATAGACCTTGTCCGCCTTTCTCGCTTCCTTTCGAAGCGCGGCAAGGATCTCTCCCTTTCCGCGGATCGTAATATACTTCGGCTCGTAATCCTGTTCTACGTCAAATCCGAGCTGACTCTTCGGAAGATCCCTCACATGGCCCACCGAGGCCATGATGGTATATCTCGGACTCAGAAACTTCCCAATCGTCTTAACCTTCGTCGGCGACTCGACAATCACAAGGTATTCCGGCTGTTTTTTTGTCTCTTTTGTTGTTTTGGGACGGCTTGGCACTTTATTCGGCACTCCTTTTCCAGTTTTTCGGGAATTATCTGACAGATTCTTTCCCGAAACGCCAGAACAATATACCTTAATTCTTTTCAGGACGCAAGTCAGGATGCTATTTTCCGGACGTAGGAATTCTTTGAGACTTCAACCGCAAGGTTCTTCAGCTGCAGGCTCACAAGCGCGCGCATCGACTCAAGAAGCGTCAGTCCCGCGCAGGAGGCAATCTCATCAATGCTTCTGGCTTCCAGGTTCAGAGCTTCATATACTCTTTTCTCATTCGCCTCCATTTTCTCCCCGGCCGGGCGTATCCGGACCTCCTCCTTAGGCGGAACGCGCTCCAGATTCAGCGCGAGGGCGATGTTTTTCAGAAGGCTGTCCTTTGACAGGACGATTCCCGCCCCCTGCTCGATCAGGCGGTTGCACCCATAACTGAGCAGGTCGCTGAACCTGCCGGGCACCGCGTAAACCTCCTTTCCCTGATCCAGCGCAAGATCAGCCGTGATCAGGGATCCGCTCTGCGCACGGGCCTCCACAACGATCACTACATCGGACAGCCCTGAGATCAGCCGGTTGCGCATCGGGAAATGAGTTTTCAGCGGCGCTGTCATGGGCGGATATTCCGACAGGATCCCTCCTGACGTCAGGAGGCGGTCATAAAGACCTTCATTCTCCTTCGGATAGCAGACATCGGCCCCGCTTCCCAGAACCGCAAAGCTTCTTCCCTGTGAAGAAATGCACGCGGACTGGGCCAGGCCGTCGATACCGGATGCCATCCCGCTGATCACCTGATACCCTTCCTCCGCAAGTGCCCTGCCGAGAATCACCGCCATCTGCTGCCCGTAGCTGCTGCACCTCCTGGCCCCGATAACCGCCACCGAGCACTTTCCCGGATCCGGCAGCTCTCCCCGGTAAAACAGACCATAAGGACAGTCCGGGAGGTTGTGCAGCTTCTGCGGAAACAATGCTGACTGTCTGCTGACAAAGCTGACCTTCCGTCTCAGCAGCTTCTTCTCTGCCTCCAGAAGACCCGTGGTTTCTTTATAGTCAATCAGTGTGTTCACCCATTTCGTGGTTTCTTCATCGGCAAGCTTTTTCCAGCGCATCAGTTCTCTGGTCTGGGCCTCGTAGAGGCGTTTCGGGTCTTTGAAGTACGCAATCAGTCCCGCGATCTGGGGACGGTACAGTCCGGGACAGCTGCACAGCCAGAGCCAGTATCGTTCCATGAGCGTTCCGTCATCCATATTCTGGTATATTCTTCTGTCTGTCATTCCTCCAATCCTCTCCTTCTCATAGTCATGCTGTTCGGAGCGCATTCTCCCAGTACTTCCGGTCCACAGCACGGTAGGACACCGCCTCCATCAGATGATCCACGCCGATCCCGGAAGAATGGGCCAGATCCGCAATCGTGCGGGCCGTCTTCAGGATCCGGTTATAGGATCTCGCGGTAAGGTGCATGTTCTCATAGACACTGCTCATCAGGCTCTGGCACTCCCCGTCCAGAACACAGTATTTCCGGACCGCATCCGAATCCAGATCCGCGTTGAACCGGTACCTGGTGCCCCGATATCTTTCCCTCTGGATAGCTCGGGCCTCCATCACCCTCTCCCGGATTTTTGCGGAGCCCTCCTCACGGGACGAGGATGTCAGCTCCTCATATTTCACCCGGTGTGCCTCAACGCACATATCAATCCTGTCGAGCAGCGGCATGCTGACCTTTGAGAGGTAGGCCTTCACCTGCGCATTCGTGCAGGTGCATCTGCTGCGGTCCGGAAAATATCCGCAGCGGCATGGATTCATGGAAGCGATCAGCATGAAATCCGCGGGAAATGTAAAGGTTCCAGTCACCCTTGCGATCCGGATGTTCCCATCCTCCAGCGGACCCCGGAGCATCTCCAGAACCGGGCGCTGAAACTCAGGCAGCTCATCCAGGTACAGTATCCCCCGGTGTGCCAGGGATATTTCCCCGGGCACAGGAGGGCTGCCGCCGCCGCACAGGGCTGCCGACGTGATCGTATGATGAGGCGCCCGGAACGGCCTGGTCGTCAGGAGAGCAACGCCTTTCGGAAGAGTCCCCGCAACGGAGTGGATCTTGGTAATCTCAAGCGCCTCGTCCATTCCCGGTTCCGGGAGGATCGTGGCAATCCGCTTTGCGGTCATGCTTTTCCCGGCTCCCGGCGGACCGATCATAAGCAGGTTATGGAATCCGCTCACCGCGATTTCCGCCGCCCTCCTCATCAATGCCTGCCCCTGGATCTGGAAGAAGTCAACGTCGCTGCTTTCCCTCTGCTCCCTGTACAGCGCCGCGGTATCGACCTTCATGGTTCGTAGAGGCGGCGGCTGGACCAGAGGCGGCTCATAGGAGGACTCTTCCATCGGATAGACAGCGCCTTCCGAGCGCTCAGCAAGAAAATGAATCACCTGGTTCAGGTTCCGGGCTCCCAGAACCGTTACGTTCCCGGGCACGGAACCCTCCGCCAGGTTCTCATCCGGAACGATCACTGTCCTGCACCCGTATTCCCCCGCATGTGATACGATCTCCAGGACGCCCCTCACCGGTCCGATCTCTCCGTTCAGGCTCAGCTCTCCCAGAAGGAGGACGCCGTCCAGAGCCTGCTGGGGAAAGAAACCATATCCTCCCATCAGGGCGATCGCAATCGCAAGATCAAAATGGGCGCCTTCCTTATGAAATGACGCAGGCGCAAGGTTAATCGTGACGTGCTGCGGTGACAGCCGGACGCCGCTGTTCCTGAGGGCCGTTCTCACCCTCTCTGCCGCTTCTCTGGTCTCTGAAGCCAGAAACCCCACAAGCGCGAAGGTGGGAAGCCCGTCCGACACATCCGCCTCCACAGTCACCCTGCGGCTTTCGATCCCGCTGATCGACGCAGACAATACCGTACTGTACATACAGAACCCCCTTTCTTTCGTTTTTTTGCTGGATAATAGCAGACACCTCCGCTCCGCTCCGGTCGCGCTAAGCGAGCGTCCACTGAACGCTCAGCGCCCCACAATCCTGCCCAAAAATCAAACGAGGAATAAAAAGATCACAAAAAGAAAAAGTGAAATCTTTGAAATGAAATCAGATAATCAGATAAAAAAAGAATAGTCAATCGACGGTGATTTGTCAACTCAAAAAAATGGCAACAAAAAAAGCTGCTGACCAGAATCGAACTGGTGACCTCCACATTACCAATGTGACGCTCTACCGACTGAGCCACAGCAGCTTA
>ONVT01000254.1 GCA_900321365.1 uncultured Eubacteriales bacterium
CCCTAGTGGCGGAATTGGCAGACGCCTGGGACTTAAAATCCCATGTCGAGTGATCGACGTGCCGGTTCGACCCCGGCCTGGGGCACATGACGACACTGTATATGGAGCGGAATTGTATCCATATGCAGTGTTTTTTGTTATATTATGAGAAAGGATTCTGACCTGATGCCAGACTCAGTGATGAGCCAGTTTGACTCACTGCACTTCCCGGTGCGACAGTCAAAAACGTCAGGAGAATGGACATCTATAGATAAGCTGATCAGGCAGCAGACGCCGTGGGATCGTCGAGGAAAGATGCTGAAAACCAGCATCTATGATGAGTAGCAGACTGAATGGCATGCTGTGCCTGGATAGGAATGAAAGCGGAGGATACATCGGCAATTCCGGAGGAAAACAGATATGAGGAAAACAGTCTTTGGAATGAAGTGCTTTGGGTGTAAATGCAAGAAAGATGGAGACCCTGGGAGGAGCCGCACGGAAGGAGGATGCCAGGGGAGGGGCCGCACGGAAGAAAGATACCTGCGGAGGAGTCGGAGGAAGCTTGCCGCGGTACTCTGTCCGGTGATGGTTCTTGCAGGGATAATGGTTCCATCCTTCAGTCTGCATGCGGATGATCTGGTCGCCGGTTACCTGATGGCCTCTTCCACACTTGTCGAGCCGGGGTATGACTACAGTGTGTGGCTGGTACAGGATTATAATACCGCAACGACCTGGACAGAGGGAGCGGAAGGAGACGGATACGGTGAATCGCTGTATCTGGAAACGGATCCATACACCGTCATTACAGGAGGAACGATCTGCCCGGGGTTTTACGCCAGCGAAGACCTGTTCTATAAGAACGGCGCTCCGACGCGCATTTACATCCATACCGGTCAGCAGGAGGCATATCTGGATGTTACGGATTATGCCAATACTTACGAGTATGGATTTGAGGGATATCACTTCCGGTTTGACGAGCCGCTGGTCAGCGATGGCCTGGTGACCATGACGATTGTCGGCGTCCGGTCGGGATATAAGTATCAGGACACCTGCATCAGCGAGCTGAGGCTGGAGGGATATTCCGCGACGGAAGAAACCGCTCCGGTCATTTCCCGGGACGAGCCGCATGTTTCACTCGTGCTGCCATATGATGACAGCACGGATGGATACTGGGGAAATCCGTTCACGAATCCGGACGGTCTGGGAGGAGACGGACGAGAACCAGGTGAGAAGGACGATGACGGCTCGACGGATCCGGACTATCTGGATGGAGAGATCATAGAGCGGCTGCGTGGGTTTGCGCAGACACTTTATCTGCTTCACAGTAAGAATTCCTTCCCGGAGGAGGCGGAGATCCACGCGGAGGATCTGTACAGCTACAGCCATGCCTGTGTGCTGAACTGGTACCAGTCGAAGGTGCGCGATGACCGTATCCTTTATGCAGGGCAGTACAATTATGCCTATGAATATGATCTGGAGGAAATCATCGACGAGCTGTTCGATACCGAGACCAGCGAGCAGGATGTGCAGGCACTGTGCGATTATTTTGGTGCGGTCCGTGAAGGGGAAATGATCCGGATGAACGCCGCCGGCAATAACTGGGAAGACAAGTCTTTCTATCTCCGCGAACCGGCCGATGCCGGAGAGATGATGGGAAAGACACTCCTGATCGGCTCTGTCATGAAGTACGACCCGGCTACGCGGGGATTTATCCAGGATTATCTTTATCACGCGTATTTCGAGCAGGATCCGGACGATCCGGAGGTATTCCGGTTCAGTGACCTGTATGTGGGATGAAGGTATTGTGCAGGATTCAACCTCCGGCTCCTGAGACAGAAACAGTTTTCCGGGAAGGGCTGAATTAAGGCATTGATTTATTGGCGAATGAATTAGCAAAAAACAGTTGCAATTTCGGTGAACCTATGTTATCTTTAGGAAGCTTCACCGAAACATGGTTCCTTGGTCAAGTGGTCAAGACGCCGCCCTCTCACGGCGGAAACAGGAGTTCGACTCTCCTAGGAACTATTCCCGTCATCA
>ONVT01000121.1 GCA_900321365.1 uncultured Eubacteriales bacterium
ACAGGCAAGGTTCTGGACAATGCTATTCTCCAGGAGGAGACGCTTTCCATGATACCGAAGATTGAGGAAGGCAGAAGCCTTGGAGACTGCATGAGATTCAGCAAGTATTTTCCGTCCAACCTCAAAGAAATGGTTGCAGTCGGTGAAGAGAGCGGCTCCCTGGATGAGACGCTGACAACGATTGCCGATTATTATTACAATGAGCAGGATCACGCCACGCAGCAGGCGGTCTCCAAGCTGGAGCCGACGATCATGGTATTCCTTGCGGGATTTGCAGGATTTATCGTGCTGGCGATCTACATGCCGATGTTCTCGATGTACAACCTGATGTGACGGAGACAGAACATGAAGCGATGCAGCAGGAAACTCAGATCAAAAAGCGGTATCGGCCTGATCTTTGTCGTACTGATCGGGGCGATCATTGCGGTGTGCCTGAGCATCATCTATCTGGGCTACCAGCAGCATATGAAAAACGAAAGACTCCTGTATGACGAACTGACGGTCACCACCGCGGAGCGAGTCGCGAAGGAGACTTACATCCTTGACCTGAGGCTTGATGGCGTCACCTATTACTACGATGCCATCCACAAGAGCGTGACCGACGCCTCAACCATTGAGGGAAAGATTAAATTCAAGGGATATGGTCGCTGCTACGAATCAGAGAATAAACACGCTGAAACCGGAGCTATCGGGATCCCGAACAAAGGAGATAATGGCGGACCGCAGATCCTGGCTGTCTGCGTCGAAGAGGACGGAACCATCCACAGCCGGTGGCAGGGCTTCTACCTGACCGGCGATGATTACAAGCTTATGACAACCGCCGAGCGCGAACGCCTGACCACCGAACAGAAGAACCAGATCGACTCCACCCTGATCTACGAGAAGGGGAAGGAAGGCCAGAAGAAAAAAGAGATGGCCGAGGCCTCTGCTGAAGCAGAGCAGGACACAGAAACCGAAACAGAACCAACGAAACAAACAGCGACAGAACCACCAAAAGAACCAGAGAAAGTAGCAGGTCAATAATGGAGCTGACGGGCGGACTGCGAATCTATATCGGCGTTCTCGCCTTCATCTTCGGGACGGTGTTCGGCAGCTTCCTGAACTGCATGGCCTGGAGGATCGCACATCATGAGAGCGTCCTGAAGGGCAGGAGCCACTGCGCATTGTGCTCCCATGTACTCGGCGCCGCTGATCTTATTCCTGTGATCAGCTATCTGGCTCTGAGGGGAAGATGCCGCTACTGCGGAAAGAAGATCTCACCGCGCTATGTCGCCGCCGAGGTTGTGTGCGGGTGCGGTTTTGTGATATCATTTTTAAGATTTGGACTGACGCTACGTACCCTGCAGGTGATCGTCCTGTTCTGCATCCTGCTGGCCCTGTCCCTGGTGGACTTCGAGATCTACGAGATTCCGGACCGGTTCATCCTTACCGGGATCATATGGTACTTTGCCACCTCCTGGCTGGGCAGACGCATTCTGAACCTTGCAGGTCTGACCGTGCGCGTCCTGGGAGAGGGCGAGAACCTGACAGTCTCCGCGTGGGGCATGAATCTCCTTGCGGGCCTGATCGGCGGCCTTGCCATCGGCGGGGGCATGCTGGTCATCTCGCTCTTGTTCGACCACCTGCTCGGAAAAGAGAGCATGGGTGGCGGGGACATCAAGCTATTCTTTATGACCAGCCTTTACCTGGGGCTGGCGCAGGGACTGGTCAGTCTGATCCTGTCCTGCGTCGTGGGACTTGTGATTGCGGCTCTGATGAAAAAAGGGAAGGTCCCGTTCGGGCCGGCGATCTCGATCGCCGCGTTTGTCAGCCTGCTGTATGGGGAAGTATTTGTAAACTGGTATCTGTCACTGATCATGTGACAGCGGAAAGGGGAATCAGAATTGTCTGAGAAAACCTGTTTGGGAATCGATATCGGAAATAACCGCGCGAAGATCGCCGTCAAGAAGGGCGGCATCATCCGCAGGCTGCTGGTCGACACCCTTCCGGACGGCCTGATGAAGGACAACCACATCGTCTCTTACGACGCGATGGGCGACTTCCTGCGGGAGCTGCTGAAGAAAAACCGCATTTCCATCAAGAACGCGCATTTGTGCATGCCGATCCATGAGATCTATATCCGGAACGTCACGCTGCCCATGATGAGCGTCCAGCAGCTCAAAGTCAACCTCCCATATGAGTTCCATGACTATATCACGGAAGACATGGGCAAATACATCTATGACTACGCGGTGCTTCCGGACCTGGAGGGGGACGGGATGCTCCATCTGGAGGCTGTCGCCGCGAGCAAGGCGCTGGTCTCATCGCACCAGC
>ONVT01000066.1 GCA_900321365.1 uncultured Eubacteriales bacterium
AAAATGTATCTTTTTCAATAATGGCTGGTATGAAAAGTACACCGCCGTAATGGACGGGTGGCGAAATCTGAACCCACTGTAAAGGTTCCGTTTTGCTCAGAATATCCAGCCCTGACAGTGAAACGGGGCAGGTTTGGCCTGCCCCGTTACGTCCGCGTCTTTGAACAGCGAAACACTCGCTCTTAACTTACTGCCCGGCTTTAATCTTATCAATTGTTTCCTGCAATGTAACGGGAATAATCCGGTCTGAATAGTAAGAATCGGTGATGATGGTACCTTCCGGCATGTCCATGCTGCCGTAACTGCTGAAATCGATTTCTTCCCGAAGCTGATCGAACACCTCGAGTTCCTCATCGTTCATCTGTGCACGGCCTTTTTCTATAAGCTCTTTTTTAGTTTCCTCATCATCCGTGGCCAGGCGGTTGCTCGATGCATTGGTGCGGGTCCAGAACACCGCGTCCACTGCCCCGCTGGCCAGTGCCGCCGCACGGCCTACGCTGTCCACCACCACAATCTCGATATTCTTGCCGAGGCGCTTACCGATCTCAGCCAATACGGCGGTGCTGAAGCCCGCGGGCGCCCCGTCCGGGCCTACATAGTCCATCGGGGGAAGGGAGCCGGTGACGGCCACCTTAATAGTGTCCGCGTCTTCAAAAGACGGAAGCTCCACTGCGGGCGTGATGCTCTTGTCGGCGGCCGCCTTGTTGATGTGCTCCTCGACCAGCTCGTCCAGCGTGCCGTCTTCCCTGATGGCCGTGATGGCGTCGTTGAACTCGTCCCGCAGTGCGGTGTTGTCATCCATCATCATGAAGGCAAAGTCATTGGACATAATGCCGTTCTTGATGATTTCCGCAAAGTGTCCCTGGTCGTCCGCGTCTGTAAACTGGACCATGGCTTCCAGCTCAGGAGAATCAATGTAGTCACCCGTGCTCTCATAGACCAGCATGTTGTCGATATCCCCGGCGTTCAGCGCCATCAGCATGGCGTCCAGGGTATCATAATAGACAACCTCGTGCTCTGCACGCGGTCTGCTTGACCTGTTGTCGCCGCTTGGCCTGTTGCCGTTGAAAACAGTTTCCACAGCGCCTTCCTCCCGGAGCTGCCTTCCGGCCGTGCGGAGCGCTTTTTCATAAGCCTCCATCTCATCTTCTGTTATGTTCAGCATGGTCAGCACGCCGGTCTTCCGGACGGGCACTTCCTCAGCTGCCGTTTCTTCCTCCGCCGTTACAGGAACGCAGAAGAGGGACAGCGTAAGCAGCGCTGACAAACTCACCGACACAAGTTTTTTCATTTGCAATACCTCCATTGTTTGCTGTTTTTACCCTGTTTTTTGGTACAGGGCAGTTTGTAACTCAATGCCACATTCATTATAGCATGCTTTTTTATGCCGGAGTCAAGAGTACAGGAAAATCCTCCGGCGGCATCGTCTCCTGAAACCACTATTGTTCAACTGTCAATTTATAGGTGGCGTGTTAACCTGCCCTGCAGAAGTTCTTTCGCTTTTTCATCCGTTCTCAGTTTCCTCAAAAATCTGATTGCGCTTTCTTTTGACATTGTGGTTTCCTTCCTGTTTTGAGATATAGTCCTTCCGGTACGAAGTCAGTTGTGGTGTTTTCATGCAGATCCTGATCTGAAGTTTTATGTCGCATACATGGATCTGAATAACTACAAATTCGTTAATGATGTGTTCGGCCAGAACTCTGGAGATTATGCGCTGCGGTCAGTTGCGAATGATCTCAGGAAGAATCTGCCTCCCGGCTCGCTGTATGGCCGGATTGGAGGAGATAAACTGCACATAATCAGACCCTCGGAAACCCGGTGTTCATGCGGGTTTCTGAGGGTCTGAAGTCTGGAGCATATGGGATTCGAACCCACGACCTTTTGAATGCCATTCAAACGCGCTCCCAACTGCGCTAATGCCCCGTGACAGCATGAGTATAGCAGAGTCGGATGAAACTTGCAAGAAATGTTTTTCTCGGATATACTTCATAGTGTGACTTGTCTGTACAACCCGGCCGTGATGTCCATGCCTGAGCAGGCGAAGGCGGACTTAAACGGCAGTCAGGGAGAGGTGAGGAAAAGATGAATGAGAAGACAGGAATGATTCGTGTGACGGCATGTGGCCAGACGAGAGAGTTTCCGGCGGGGATCACTTTTGGTGAGATCGCCCAAAGCTGGGCGGACGTGGTTCCCCATCAGGTTTTTCTGGTCAAGGAGGGAGGGAACAAGCTCCACGAGCTGGGTAAACAGGCTGAGAATGACTGCAGCCTGGAATTCCTTACGATGGCCGATAAGGAAGGCAGGGATACCTACAAGAGAAGCCTGTGCTTTATGATGGTGAAGGCTTTTGACAATGTCCTGAAAGGTGAAAATGCCCATGTATGGATCCGCTTCACTGTTTCCGGAGGATTGTTCTGTTCCCTGATCAGCGATAAGACAGAATTGACGCAGGAGCTCCTCGACAGAGTGAAGGCTGAGATGGAGCACCTGAGGGATCTGGCGATTCCATTTCAGAAAAAAAACATCAGCACGGACGATGCGATCAGTCTGTTCAGGGATGCCGGGATGACAGACAAGGCAAACCTGTTCAACTGCCGGATCAGTTCCAGGACCAATATCTACAGCCTGGACGGCTTCACGGATTATTACTATGGATATATGGTCCAGAATACATCTGAGCTTAAGCTGTTCGACTTGAAGCTGTACCAGAAAGGTTTTGTCCTGATGCTTCCCTCCAGCAGGGATCCGGAATCTATTCCGCCGTTTGAGCCGGTTGAAAAACTGTACAAAGTACAGTATCTGTCCGGGGCCTGGAGCAAAAAGCTGGGGATCCATACAGTCAGCGACCTGAATAACGTTGTTGCCAGCGGAAAGCTGCAGGATCTTATCCTCATGCAGGAAGCCCTGCAGGAGAAAATGATCGCGGATACCGCGCAGGAGATTGCACAACGGAAGACCGTAAAAATTGTGTTCATCGCCGGGCCTTCATCTTCAAGCAAGACGACCTTCAGCCACAGACTGGCGATCCAGCTGTCCTGTTATGGTCTCATTCCGTATCCGATTGCCATGGACAACTATTTCCGGAACAGGGAGGAGTCTCCGAAGAATCCGGACGGAACCTACAACTTCGAGTGTCTGGAGTCGGTGGATGTCGAGCAGTTCAACAGGGATATGACCGACCTGCTCGCAGGAAAGACGGTTCGGATGCCTACCTACAATTTCATCAAAGGTGAACGTGAATACAAGGGGAATACTTTGACGATCACGGACAGGAACGTGCTGGTTATCGAGGGAATCCACGGGCTCAATGAGGCTTTTTCCTACAGCATTCCACAGGAAAACAAGTACAAGATTTATATCTCCGCACTGACTCAGCTGAGCATTGACGAGCACAACCGGATTCCGACAACAGACGGAAGGCTTCTTAGGAGGATCGTGAGAGATCAGAGGACAAGAGGGTATAACGCAAAGGACACTATCGCAATCTGGAAGAGTGTTCGCACAGGGGAAGAACAGAATATTTTCCCGTTCCAGGAGAGTGCTGATCTGATGTTCAACTCTGCGCTTGTCTATGAACTGGCGGTCCTGAAGACCTACGCCGAACCGATGCTGCACGCGGTTCCGAGGGACAGTCGGGAATGGGTGGAAGCAAGACGCCTTTTGAAGTTCCTCGATTACTTCCTGCCGATTCCCGCGGATGACATTCCGAAGAATTCGCTGGTCAGGGAGTTTATCGGAGGCGGGTGCTTTGATCTATAAGTTGACAGCTCATGATCCGTTCCATATGATAGAGTCCGGAATTCGTAAGCGGGACAGACGGCCGCTGCCGGACAGACGAAAGGGTCCGGGAGAGGAAAGTCCGGGCTTCACAGGGCAGGATGCCGGATAA
>ONVT01000123.1 GCA_900321365.1 uncultured Eubacteriales bacterium
TGAACCTGCCGGATCCCATCCAGCGGATAGACGTATCCCTTGATGGGCAGGTTGTCGAAGGCCAGGCTCGCGCAGTTTCCTTCCCTAAGCGGCGATCTCCGAGAATCTGTCGTGCAACTCCTTCGCCGCAGCCTCCAGTTCTTCCCTGCCGTAAATATACTTGACAGAAACCTCGGTAAAGGCCTGCTGGATGTCCGCATCCTCCAGAATCGGGCGCATCATCGAGAGCTCCTCCTGATTGTCGCGGATCATGCAGCTCGCATCGTACTCGAGGCTGTTGATCCGGTCCTCTTCCCGCAGCGTATTCAGTGCCTTCCGGCTGACCGGAACCCCCTTCTCGGTTCCCTGAAGAAGCGCCATATCGGCATCATTTAACAAATAATCCAGCAGGATGCCGGCCGCCTGAGGGTCCTGCGCATCTGCGCTTATGGTGTACATGGTTGCCGGCTTCACATACCAGCCGCTGCTCTTTTCCCTCTCCGTATGCAGCCGGTCTCCGACCACCACGCTGACACCGTTCTCTGCCAGCTGGCTGCAGTACCTGGTGGAATCACTCACCCAGCAGGCCACCCCGGCAAGCGTCTGATTGACAAAGCCTCCGTCGTCATATTCATTGGCCGGCGGAAGAACCTTCTCATCCACAAACCTTTTATACTCCTTCAGAAGGAGGGCGGCGTCTTCCGCATCGCCCATATAGCGCCCGTTTTCATCAAAGAGCTGCTCTCCTGTCTGCTGCTCATACCACGCGTTCAGCAGAAGAAACAGATGCTTCGCAACCATGCCGACGGGGTAGATCCCATCGTCTCTCATCAATTTGGCAGCGGCCTCCAGCTCCTCCCACGTCGTTGGGATCTCTATCCCGTAGCGGTCATAGATATCCTTATTGTAGAAAAGGACAGTCGTGTTATAGGCAATCGGCAGGGCGATCAGGTGCCCGCCCACCGTACCGATCTCCTTGTCCTCACTCGAGAAGTTGCTCAGGTCAATCACGTCCGACAGTGTATTCAGGTCATAGTAGCCGGTTCCATCAGGGGCATACTTGCTCAGCCATCCGTAATTCACCTGCATGACGTCCGCCTGACTGTGGGAGAGCATCATGATCTGGTATCTTCTCTCATAGCCGTCCCAGATGCCGTATAAATGGCTGACCTGGATGTCCGGATGCTTTTTCTCGAAAATGCGCAGTCCCTCCAAGGTGTACTTATGGCGCGGGTCATTTCCCCACCAGGAAAATGATATCTTCGTCTTGCTGCTCTGATTGGTGACTACCTCTTCCTCACGCGCCGCGCAACCGCTCACAGACAGCAGAACGGCTGCGCACAAAATGATCAGAAATACACGATCTGAAAGCCTTCTTTTTTTCACATTCTGTCCATCCTGCCCCATGCCGTCCATTCCTCTCTTATGGCTCATTGATACAATCAGCGCTTTCTCAGATCAGTGTAACTCTCGACTTTCCTTCGCGCTTTGAAACGTACAGGGCCGCGTCTGCTCTCTGATACAGGTCATTTGCGGTAAAGCTGCCCGGCTTCGTCATCAAAATGCCTGCACTGGATGAGAGAGCCAGCCCCGGCGCCGTCTTTTCAGCCTCAGCCGCAAAGGTCTTGATCACCTTTTCCGCCGCCACACGCGCCGTCTCCTCCACCGCTTCCCCGTTTCTCTCCGGATACGCGGCAAATGCGCCGAACTCATCTCCGCCGACTCTCCCAAGCAGCATCTGTGAGGGCAGCTCCTTCTTCATGATCCTGCTCATCAGGCGTATCACTTCATCACCGCAGCTGTGGCCGAGCGTATCGTTGACCAGCTTGAAATTGTCAAGGTCAAACATCATAAATACCGCCGTTCCGGAGCTGTCCAGCTTCTCCAGGCTCTCCTGGGCGGCGTTCATGAAAGCCGTCTTGTTCAGAAGCCCTGTCATCTGGTCCTCTTCCGCCTTGTCGCTCAGATCCTCCACCATGCCGCTCATAGACCGGTTCAGACGCCTGTTAACCAGATACATCAGCATCAGCCCCGCAGCAGCCGTGATCAGCACAATCAGCCAGATATGCTGCTGCACCCGGCGGTTGTCCTTTAATACCGCGTCAGTCGGCTCCGAGCAGACCACCCGCCAGCCGTTGTACAGCTGATTTGACGTCACCAGGAGCCTGTCATCCATAACCGAAAGATCCGTCCGCCCGTCGAGCATCGCTGTCAGATCCTCCGGGAGCTTCTTCGCAATCTCGCTGCTTTCGGAGGAATAGAGGATGGTGTCATCGCCGGCCGTTAGGCGAATCGTCATTTCTGAGAGCTCCTCGGGGATGGTAAAAACATTTTCCAGCTCATTTCCATAGAAGGAGACGATAATGAGCGCATGCCCGTTCAGCCGCTTCGCATAGTACAGACGATCAAAATTGCCGCGGACACCATAGATCCAGCCCTGCTCCTTCAGATTGCCCTGCACTACATGGTTGAATGTCTCATACAGGCCGCCCCCTGCAAAGTCCGCCTTTGTCACCTGGGAAATCCACCCGACAGTCTGGTCGTCTGCGTATACTATGCCAAAGTCGGAGAAGTTCTGCATCAGCCCGAGATCAACGATCTTCTCCCGGATTATGTCCGCCGCCTGGATCCGGTCATACTCGTCCAAAGAGGGATCCGTTGCGTCATAGCCATAATAGGCCTCGTCCGAAAACAAAAGCGTCGTAATCTTCTCCACCTCACTGAGGTAGCTCTCAATATTCAGTTCAAGCTGCCTGGCGTCTGCTGTGATCAGGCTTGAAACCTGAGTCTTCATGCTCTGATTGGTCTGTGTGATGACAAGGACCGAAATCAAGAGACATACCCCCGCGATAACCACGGAGGACATCAGCACATAGAGCACCTGCATGCGGCGAAGCGTCTGTTTCATTCTTCGGTCTCCATGTTGTAATTGAGTCAGGTGTGTGAGTCACCTGTCTTCCCTGACTTAAACTTCCCTCATCCGGTACTCCGTGTCCTCATCTATCATCTGGAGCATAACCCTGCCGAATACCGGATCGAACTGTGTTCCAAGGCCATTTTCGATCTGGCCTCTGACCTTCTCCTGCGGCATGACGTCCCGGTAGCTGCGGTTGCTGGTCATGGCATCA
>ONVT01000326.1 GCA_900321365.1 uncultured Eubacteriales bacterium
TAGCGGGCTATGTAAGGTTTTTTTGCCTGGTACACCCGGAGGAAAAGACAAGCAGGATGTATAAGTAATTTATGTACAGGTCCTTAGGCACTGTAAAGAAATAACTTCCGAATCTGCTTGCCTTTTTCTCCGATTTCGCGGGGCATGATTCGGTTACATAGCCCGCTATGCGCCCTCATCCTGCCCCGCAAACTCGAAGAAAAATCCTGTGCATATTTCGGAAGTTATTTCTTTACAGTGCCTTATTGCAGTTCGTGGATAACCTGTGGATAGCATGCCGGATCTGTGTGAATAACCAGTGAAAAAACCGGTGCATAACTTTTTTGGAAAACGCCGCTCATTTTAATTGAATTTTCGGCGTGATTCGATATAATTAATATGTATCATACTCAAAGGGGAGCTGAACCGGCTGTAGGGGCGGCCGGGGCAGTATGGAGCGATTAGTAAGGGGCATCAGATGAATAGTGGGAATCTGGCGGAGGACCCGCGTGCGGGTCTGTCGTCGTCGAGCCGCTATTCCCGAAACGGAGGGGAGAAGAATTCCCTTCTGTATGTTGACAGCAGTTCTCTGAGAAAAGAGCGGAAGGCTGCTGAACGCAGAGCCGGGAGTCAGGCCAGCGCGATTAAAGGGGAGAACAATTCAAAAAACAAAAAGAGCGTCGGGCGCGGTCTTGCAAACAGTCACATGGACAGACTGGAAGTAGGAAGCGACGGACGTTTATTTCAGATTAAAGAATCCCAGACCCCATCTGTATCTTCTGTACCAAAGCAGGATGCTGCTTCGGCAGCTTCTGCTGCAGTTTCTGTACCTGCGAGTCCGGCAGCGTCTGCCGCAGATTCTATGCCCGCTAATCCGACTGCTTCTGCCGCAGATTCTATGCCCACAAATCCGGCAGCTTCTATCCCCGTCAATACGGAAAACCCGGAAAACAAAAACAATACTGGCTTCAGTGCCGCACAGGACATCCGGCCGGCGATCGCCGGGGATGTTCTTTCTGATGCCGTAAAGCCGGAGAGGCTTTATCTTACGAAGGACAATCCTCTGTTGGCGAAGCCGAAGAGTACACCCAGACCGCGAGAAAAGGAGCCTGTATCTGCAGCGGCGCCGGTCAGGCATTTTATTTACCGTATCCGTGTACCTTTGATCGCGTCGGTTGCTGTTCTTGTGGTTGCAGGATACAGCTATGTCGGATGGCATTACCGCAACCGGTTCTATCCGGGGACGGAGTTTTTTGGAATTCCGGCGGCAGAGCAGTCTGTTTATGACGTAAAAGCGGCGGTAAAGGAGAAGGTGGATTCCTATTGCCTGCAGCTGGTCGCGAGAGATCCCCGGACGGACGATAGCACGGAAGGCGTTTCGTTCGCAAAGGGGACTGCCTCAGGAGGAGCGTCGGCTGCGAGCTATGCATCGCATACATCCGGGTCGGGGGCGCATGCCTCCAAAGAGGATGTGCCGGCCTCAGCGAAAGAAAACATCATCACGGCCGAGGACGTCGGGATGATCTACCGTGATAATGGTGAGATCGACAACGCGATGAAGGCACAGAAGAGCTGGGCATGGCCGGTCATGATGCTTGCCCGGATGTTCGGGGAGGGTGATTCCGCACTGGAGACATCCTATGACAGCAGCCTTGTTCCGGAGGCGGTAAGCCGGCTGGCCTGCATGCAGAAAGAAAACATGATCAAACCACAGGACGCGCAGATCGTCCTTACGGATAACGGGGCTCAGGTCCAGACTGAAATCTACGGGACAACTCTGAATGTGGAAAAGACAGAAGAGGAAGTTCGAAATGCGCTGGATCGAGGATTGACGATGATCGATCTTGATGACCTTGGGCTGTATAAGGGGCCGAAGGTCAACAGTGGCGACATCAGTCTGACAGCGGACGCAATGGCGATGAACAAGGTTCTCGGCGCGAAGGTTCTCCTGAGAATCGGGAACCGGACGGAGGTGATCAATTCAGAAGTCATCGCGACATTCCTTGATAAAAAGGGAAACCAGTATTTCCTGAATGAAGAAAAGGTTCGCGAGTATGTTTCGGAGCTTGCCGAAAAGTATGACACTCTCCAGTGTGAGAGGGATTTTTATACCAGTATCGGAACAAAGATCACACTCGAGGCCGGATACGGTGACTACGGATGGCAGATGGATCAGGAGGCTACCTGTGAGAAGATCCTGGATGCGATCCGCGCTCAAAAGAAACTGACCATCGAACCGGTGTATACACAGGAGGCTTACTGCAGGGACGCAAATGACATCGGAGATACTTATGTTGAGATCAGCCTGACGAACCAGATGATGTGGTTTTATAAGGATGGAAAACTGATCGTGGAAACGCCGGTTGTCACCGGAAATCCCTACACAGGTCATGAGACCCCGTCGGGCGGAGTGTGGTATCTGAAGGGAAAGATGCGCAACCAGACGCTTGTCGGACAGGGCTATGCGTCGCCTGTGGATTACTGGATGCCGTTCAATAACGGTGTCGGAATCCATGACATGCAGAGCAGGGCATGGTTCGGAGGCAGCATCTATCTGGGAAGCGGTTCCCACGGCTGCGTAAATACGCCCCTGTCGGCGGTGAAGCTGATCTATGACCAGATTGAGGAGGGGGTTCCGATCGTTGTCTACAAGGATGAATCCGAGGAGGCAATGGAACAGATAACGGGCCCGACTGACATTCAGACACTGAACGCGCAGATTGAGGAAACCTACGGAACCGTCGAAGACGACGGGATCGGATCGATTGTTTCCTGGTCGCGTGCCCAGCAGGCCCAGGCCCAGGCAGCAGCGGCCGCTGCCCAGGCAGCGACGTCCGGAGTATCCGTGTCTTAAGAATCTGCAGCGAAATAACTTATGCTTCCTGCTGGCCTTTTCTTTCGACAGTACCTGTGAAAAAACACTCACATGGTAAGAAACGCAGGGAAGCATGATGCCGGTTCATCGATTCTGCCACCTGCAAAACTGTCCGGACGAGAAGAATCCGGACGAAGGGACGAAGAAAATCCGGGTGGCGAATATTCAGAACATATAGACAGATTGATATAAGTCAATGAATAATGGCGCAATTATCCGATTGACTGCTAAAAACAAGGTGAGAATCCCGGACATGCCGGTACCATAGATGAAGAAAATAATGACCCGTCCGCACGGAGGGATCTGAGAGTATATAGATAAGGGGAGAACAGTATGGAAAAGGGAGTTGTCTACAGAGGGGAAGGAGCATTTGACCGGGTCTTCAGGGCGCTTGGCGACCCGCACCGTATACAGATTATCAATCTGCTGAGAGAGAGAGAACTCAGCGCGGGAGAGATCCTGGAACAGATCGATGTTGTTCAGTCAACCTTATCTCATCATATGAAAACCCTGTCCGATTCCGGGGTGGTGAATACACTTCGCCACGGGAAGTGGACCTATTACTCTCTGAATGAATCGATCTTTGCCGATGCGTCGAAGTATCTTGCGAAATGTGCCGAGGGCACCAGAATCCGGAAAGAGGAGGGGAAATCGCAGGATGAGAGTGATGTGAAAAAGAAGTCCTCCGGAGGGGATGATTCTGTAAAAAGGACATCCGCCAAAGGGACGGATACTGTGAAAAAGGCGTCCTCAGGGTATCGCCCGGATGATCATGCCCGTGTGGATAAAGACAGGCCGGGCGGGACGCAGCAGGGAACAGATTCAGACAGCAGGAAGCCGGGCCAGGAGAAGAACAGGTACACTGTCGCCGGAACCGGGGAGAAGAGCGGAGAAAAGAATACGGAGAAGAGCGGCAAGAAGAAGGATAAAAAGAATAAGAAGAACAAAAAGAAGAAGTAAGGAACTGGTATTAAGGAACAAGTCCTGAAGGTGTAAGTGGAAACCATACAGTCTGGAATCTGTGCCGCGACAGTCTTTTGAACCGACGGCAGGCATGGCCGACAGATTGAAAAAAACCGGAAGCAAGCTGCAGCATTCTGTGCTGCGGGGCCGCAGTTCGGTAGTAATTGCGCGGAGGGAGCCACGGCGTATCGCCGGGCTCCCTTTGGCCATACATGGCAGCCGCTGCCGCGTCTGCGTTTTGCTCATTTGGAGGTGAAAATTGACAATTTATCCCACCTTGTTATAATCTATGCACATATTATTCAAAAGAAGATGAAAGAACAGAAATTCGGAGGTTTTTCATGCTGAGTGATGAGGAAAAGAAGGTACGTGACGAGCGGCTGTATGAACTGACAGATGTCGCGCTGAACGCGAATAAGATGGACATGAGCCTCTATCAGAAGTACGATGTCAAGAGAGGGCTGCGTGAATCAAACGGACGCGGCGTTCTTACCGGACTGACGGAAATATCTGATGTCAATGGCCGCAAGGAAGTGGATGGAAAGTCGATTCCGATTGAGGGAGAACTCTATTTTCAGGGATATAAAGTCGGAGAACTGGTCGAGGGCAACCGCAACCAGAAGTTTAATTTTGAGGAGGTGACCTACCTCCTGCTGTTCGGCAACCTGCCGACCAAGGCGGAGCTGAAGGAATTCATCCACCTGCTCTCACAGTACAGAGAGCTGCCGTCGAAGTTTGTCAGGGATGTCATACTGAAGGCTCCCAGCAAGAATATCATGAACGGGATGCAGCGGTCTGTCCTGACACTCTATTCCTATGACAAGGATCCGGATGACACTTCGATCCAGAATGTTTTCCGCCAGTCTCTGCAGCTGATCGGTGTAATACCGCTGATCGCGGTGTATAATTATCATGCTTATCAGCACTATAACAATGAGCGCTCTCTGATCATCCGCTATCCGAGCGAGAGCCTGTCTACCGCGGAGAATATTCTCCGCATGCTCAGGGACGACGGGGCTTACACGGAGCTTGAGGCAAGGGTTCTGGATGAATGTCTGGTTATTCATTCGGAGCATGGCGGCGGTAACAATTCGACATTTACGACGCATGTTGTCTCATCGACAGGTACCGATACGTATTCGTCAGTAGCTGCGTCCCTGGCTTCCCTGAAGGGACCGAAACACGGCGGAGCAAACCTGAAGGTTGAGAAGATGTTTACTGACATCAAGTCCCATCTGACCAGCTGGCAGGATGAGAGCCAGATCGAATCCTATCTGGAGAAGATCATGAACAAGGAGGCATTTGACGGCTCCGGACTGATCTATGGCATGGGACACGCGATCTATACGCTCAGTGACCCGCGTGCGGTGATCCTGAAGGAGGCGGCAAGGAAGCTCTCCGAGGCAAAGGGACTGGAAGAAGAGTTCGGGCTGTATGAGGCGGTGGAGAGGATTTCATCGAAACTTCTCACGGAGCGGAAGAAACTGTCGAAGCCGATCTGCTGCAATGTTGACTTCTATTCCGGGTTTGTCTATTCTATGTTGGGCATTCCCAAACAGCTGTACACGCCGATCTTTGCGATCTCGAGAATCTCCGGCTGGACGGCCCACCGCATGGAGGAACTGATAAATGAAGGCAAGCTGATCCGTCCTGCTTACAAGTACGTAGGACATCACCGGGCATACCGGAAACTGGTGGACAGATGACAATGTGAAAGATACTATTTCATGACTGTTTGTGCCGTCAACAAAGCGGCGGCGAAATGGAGATCAGTATACTTATATTATCAGCGGCCGGCAAACCGCTGTAACAGATGGGAATAAACGGGGGACAGACTATGGCTTCGAAGGTAAAGACAATCGGCGTTCTGACGAGCGGTGGAGACGCGCCGGGCATGAATGCCGCGATCCGCGCAGTGGTGCGGATGGCGATCAGCAAGGGGATCAAGGTCAAGGGCATCTACCAGGGCTACAAGGGACTGCTGAATGAAGAGATAACCGATCTGGACGCGCGGGACGTTTCGGATACGATTTCAAGAGGCGGCACATTTCTCTATACGGCCAGAAGCATGGAGTTCCGTACTCCTGAGGGACAGAAGAGAGCTGCCGAAAACTGCCGGAAGAATGGAATAGAGGGACTGGTCGTCATCGGCGGCGACGGGTCATTTGCCGGGGCGGGAAAGCTCGCGGAGCTCGGGATCAATACGATTGGCGTGCCCGGGACCATTGACCTTGACATCGCCTGCACGGAGTATACGATCGGATTCGATACGGCGGTCAACACGGCGATGGAGGCCATCGATAAGGTCCGCGACACATCAACTTCGCACGAGCGCTGTTCGATCATCGAGGTGATGGGAAGGCGCGCGGGCTATATTGCCCTGTGGTGCGGCATCGCGAACGGAGCTGAGGATATCCTGCTTCCGGAGACATATGATTATGACGAACAGAAGCTGATCGACAACATCGTCGACTGCAGGCGGCGCGGCAAGAAGCATCACATCATCGTGAACGCGGAGGGCAACGGCCATTCCGCCTCGATGGCAAGGCGTATCGAAGCGGCGACCGGCGTGGAGACCAGGGCGACGATCCTCGGCCACATGCAGCGCGGCGGTTCCCCCACCTGCAAGGACAGGGTCTATGCATCCATGATGGGCGCGTACGCGGTCGATCTGCTTGCGGACGGGATGAGCAACCGCGTGGTCGGTTACCGAAACGGCGACTATGTCGACTTTGACATGGCTGAGGCGCTCGCCATGCAGAAGACACTTCCGGATTATATGGTCCGCGTGGCGAAGGCGCTGTCGATATAAGATCTGCCCCGATATTGCCTGCATTTCGTGCAGGTTCTTCAGGGCGGCGCGAA
>ONVT01000162.1 GCA_900321365.1 uncultured Eubacteriales bacterium
CAGGTTCTACCGCCACGTGCTGATCCAGAAGAGATATCCGCATCACGGTGCGGTGGCATTCGGACATTACGGTAAAGCGCTCTTCGAGGTGTTCAAGTTCCTCGGCGTGAAGGACATCGCGTACAACCAGCCGAAGTCGCTGCCGTATCCTACGGAGAATCCGTTTAAGTAAGAACAAGATTGGCCCTTAGGGCAACCATTAACGGGGTACTAAATAATAACGGATAGGCTTTGCTCGCCTATCCGTTTTGTTTCTGATTATGACCTTGCCAGTTCCTCGTTCAGCGGTCGACGCACAGGGATACGGATCCGATGATTGCGATTATCATCTCACTACCTCCAAATAATCTTAAGTATCGAGACGGTTGGGATCCTCCTACCAGGCGGTGTAACCGCCGTCGACCATGAGCGTGGTTCCTGTGACAAATCCGGACTCATCGCTGGACAGATACAGGTACGCTTTGGCGACATCTTCTGCTGTTCCGATCCGGCCGATGGGATGCAGGGCTGTCATGTCGCGGGTGTACTCTTCGTAAGTCATGCCGCGCTGCGCCGCGTCCAGTGCGTACATAGGACTTTCGATATAGCCGGGAGCAACCGCGTTGACACGTATGTTGTAACCCTTCTGTCCGCATTCAATGGCGGCGCATTTCGTCATGGCAACAACTGCGGCTTTTGATGCGCAGTACGGTGTGAACAGCGGGTCTCCGGTGACCCCGTCCACGGAGGATGTGGATACGATGGCACAGGATTCACCGTTCTCCTTCATTGCCCGGATACCGAGCTGAATTCCGTAGAACACACCAGTCTGATTCGTGGCGATAGTTTGATCATAGTGTTCTAAAGGTGTGTCCTCAATCAGCTCCGCGAAGCTGATCCCAGCATTGTTGATCAGAATATTGAGCTTGCCGCAAGTCTGTATCGCAAAGTCAATGGCCCGCTTCCAGCTTTCATAACTGGTCACATCCAAATGACAGAACCAGGCGCACAGCTCGCCGCTCTTCTCATTGATTTCGTCTGCAACTTTAAGCCCGGAGGCTTCATCTCTGCCGCAGATCACGACGCGGGCGCCTTCCCGTGCGAACAGCCGAGCCGCTTCTGCTCCGATTCCCTTTGTGGCTCCGGTGATGAGAGCCACCTTATTCTGCAGTCTCATCTCATAACTCTCCTTTGTCATGTTGCACTACAGCGTGATGCCGTTGCTCCCAACCGGAATCCTCGGATTGATCACTTCTACTGCGGCGATGATGGATTTGGTCATGTCCAGATCGAAACCGCTGCAGAGTTCGATTCCGTCCACTCCGGATTTTGCGAAGCGCTCCGCTTCCTGAACCGCCTGATCCAGATCCTTGATAAAGACCGTATGCGTATTCATCTCCGGCGCCTGCAGCTCCAGGTGAAACGGTTCCTCCACGCCGCCGAATATGATCTGACCGTATTCAATGTACTGATCCAGGGCTTCCAGCTTGCGCTGCTCTTCCGGAAGATATGCGGCAAAGTGGATCTCCGTGCCCTCCGGAGCGTCCTTCATCAGCTCCGCGATGTGTTCCTCATTGAAATCTCCGCAGAGATTGATCAGACTGTAACCGTCCGCGATCAGCTCCTTCGCATATTTTAAGACCTGATCTACGCCGTTCAGACCCGCAACGAGACTCAGCCATTCACCGTCGAAAAAACTGTCAGAATAACTGTCCGCGGACAGGTCCGGCACGTTTTCGAGAAATGCGTATTTGTTCATAACGATCCTCCTGTAATGATTACGGAATTGCTTGACATTATTATAATACGGACAAAGGGGCAAAACAACGACCCATAAATTGCCGTCCACATTCCCAACCAGACGAAGAAATGGTATGATAAAAGCAAGGGAAAAGAGGGCGGAAATGAAGATACAGTATTCAGATCAAAAGAAAATATTCAACGTCCACACGGAGCAGATTCCCTATCTGTCAGTTGCAATGCTGGACGCGCTGGGCGTTCCCAATCTGTATTCCACCAGATTCAGATCCTTTGACAATCAGAGCGGTGAGGGAGAAACAGGTCTTCGGGTCGTTGTGATGAAACACGAAGAAGAAGCTGAAGCAGCGCCAGTGGTGTTCAAAAACAGAGACGCCCTTGCCAGGCAGCTGGGATCGTCCATCGAACACGAGTCCGTCACGGACCAGAAGCATACGAATCATGTTTATGTGGTCACAGAGCAGGACCTCGGTCCTATTCTGCGCTCAGAGAAACCTTTACACAGAAGATGCATCGATGGTCTGGTTACGGATCTTCCGGATGTGCTTCTGACGGCCTTCGGCGGAGACTGTCCGCCGATCTATCTCGCAGATCCCAAGCGCGGGGCAATCGGCCTTGTGCACGCAGGTTGGAGAAGTACGCTGGGAAAGATCCCCGCAAAAGCGATCGAACGCATGGCTGTGCAGTTTGGGAGCGATCCGCGCGACCTGTACGCTGCCATCGGACCAGGCATTTGCACAGATTGCTACGAAATGGGTGATGAAGTGTACGAACAGTTTTCGGAGCAGTGGGGAAGCGCCGCCGCGGACGCTATCCTCTGCAGATATCCCGGCGGGAAATACCATCTGGATCTGAGAACAGCCAATCACATGACGCTTCTGGAAGCGGGCGTGAGTGAGGAACGCATTGCGGTATCCAACGTCTGCACCATGTGCAATGCGGATATATTCTACTCCTACCGGGCGCACCGGATGGAAAATGAACAGGTGGCGATGATCGTCAACCGGTTCGGTGCATAACATTCATAGTGATCAATACCCAAAGTCAAAGGTTTTACAGAATGCGACGAACGTCCTGACCAGCAATGTCGTTTCCTTGATCGGGGGTGTGGCCAGACCGATCGTGCGGTGCTGCTGCGGTTTAAGGGGAATCGCGGCAAGATCGAAAGCTGCAGTCGTCAGCATCATTTCCGGCATCAGGGCAATGCCCTCATCCTGTGAGACCATACCCATCACCGAAATGTCATCATCCAATATGTACTTTGTTTTTGGGCGCATTTTCGCGCGCCTGAAGATCTGCTGCACATC
>ONVT01000328.1 GCA_900321365.1 uncultured Eubacteriales bacterium
AAAAGCTGCTGACCAGAATCGAACTGGTGACCTCCACATTACCAATGTGACGCTCTACCGACTGAGCCACAGCAGCTTATTGACAATATCGTCAACGAGACGGATTCTACCACAGGGCAGAATCCGTGTCAATTGTTTTTTGCGTCTGCACGTTACTGCGCTTCTGTTGATACAGCCTCTGCCGTATCCGCGCCGGTAGCGGAAGCCTCTGACTCAGCCGTTACAGTCTGTACAGCTGCAGAAGAAGAGGAAGAGGAATCCGGAATCATGTTCAGCGCGAGCGCAATGATCAGGAACGCGGCGGCAAGAACCTTCGTAATCCGGATCAGGTTGCCTTCCATGGACCTGCTTTTGTTCTTTCCCCAGTAAGAATCGCCGATGCCGCCGATGGAACCCAGGCCTGCCGCCTTTCCTTCCTGCATCAGCACGATCACGACCATTCCGATACAGACCGCCAGAAAGATAATCGTTAAAAAGATCTTCATACCCTGTTACTCCTTGTCCATTCAGATGAGATGCCGCCATGCGGCACAAATGACATAATACCACTACCCACGCATGCAATCAAGCCTAAAAAAGTTTTATTTCATCCTCTGACGGACAATCTCATAGGCAAGCACTCCCGCCGCGACGGAAGCATTCAGGGAATCGATATCTCCCTTCATCGGAATCGAAGCCCTCATATCGCATTTTTCCTTCACAAGCCTCCCGACGCCGCTACCCTCGGAGCCAATCACCACCCCGACCGGACCGGTAAGATTCAGGTCATACATGACATCTCCGTCCATATCGGCGCACACAAACCACAGCCCCTTCTGCTTCAGTTCCTCAATGGTCTGGGCAAGATTCTGGACCCTCGCCACCGGCGTAAAGCTGACCGCCCCGGCGCTTGCCCTCGCAACGGCCGCCGTCAGTCCCACGGACCTGCGCTTCGGAATGATCACGCCATGCGCTCCGCACAGGTTCGCGGTCCGGATAATCGCGCCAAGGTTATGCGGATCCTCGATCCCGTCCAGCAGAAAGAGAAACGCGTCCTCCCCCTTCTCTCTGGCTCTGAGCAGAATATCTTCCACCTGCGCGTACTCATACGCCGCAGTATGTGCGATCACACCCTGATGATGTCCGGTCTGTGACATCCTGTCCAGCCGTTCTTTCGGGACATAATCCACTGTCGCGTCCGACTTCTTCGCCCTGCGGATCAGATCAAGAACAGGCCCGTCCCTCAGCCCCTCCTGCACGTAAAGCCTGTCCACTGTCCTGCCGGAGCGGAACGCTTCACGAACAGCGTTCCGTCCCTCCACCAGGGTTTCCTGTTCTTCCGTGTTCCGGAAATCTGTTCCCTCTTCCTCTGGTCTCATTCCTGTCTCCTTCATGCTCTCAGATCCTGCCGGGCGCAGGCTTATCCAGCTCTTCTCTGATCAGCTCAAGGATCCTCTCGTACTGCCCTGTCAGATAAAGGTATCCCACCAGACATTCAAATGCCGTCGCCTCGAGATAGTCTTCCATGTCCGCGTTCTTCGCCTTATGGGCAGGTTTCGCGTTCCGCCCCCTCCTGCAGACCGACTGCTCCTGCTGCGTCAGGCACTTCGCGATGCGTCTCATCAGCGCGGCCTGGGAGCGTGCGTTGACGATCCCGGAGGCCTTCTGGTGCAGCCTGTCCGGATTCGTCATCCCCCGGCCAAGAAGAACACTGCGGACGATCAGGTCACAGACGGTATCACCGACCCAGGCAAGCGCCAGCGGCGGATACTGTGACCAGTCCTTATCCGGAAGATTCATGGTGGACCGGATCACTGCCGCCAGGCTGCCTGTTCTCAGTTCCTCTTCCACTTGACACCCTCCCTGGTATCAAGGAGCGTGATCCCCATACCGGCGAGCTGATCACGGATCTCATCCGCGCGGGCGAAGTTCTTCGCTTTTCTCGCAGCCTGGCGCTCTTCGATCAGGGCCTCGATCTGAGAATCCAGGACTTCTTCCTTCTTCTCAAACTGCATGCCCAGGATGTCACCCAGATTCAGGATCTCCTCCCTGACCGCGCAGGCGAATTCCTTCGAGCTTTCCTCATTCACTTCGCTGTTCGCGAAACGGACCAGATCAAATACCACGGCCAGTGCGTCCGCCGTATTGATATCGTCATCCATCGATGCGTCAAACCGCTGCGAAAACTGTGCCAGGCTGTCTGCCTTCTCCTTCTCGTCAGCCGATGCCTGTTCCGTCTTCGCGTTTGCGATCAGGAAATTCAGATTGTCCACCGCGTTCCGGATCCGCTCCAGGGCGGACTTCGCGCTCTCCATCAGATCGTGGGAGAAGTTCAGCGGACTTCTGTAATGAGCGCTCAGCATGAACATGCGGAGAACCTGAAGCTCATAGTGGTTCTCAATATCCCGCACAGTGAAGAAATTCCCCAGCGACTTCGACATCTTTTTATTGTCGATATTCAGGAACGCGTTGTGCAGCCAGTAGTGCGCGAACGGTACGCCGTTGCAGCACTCAGACTGCGCGATCTCATTTTCATGGTGTGGGAAGATCAGATCCTCTCCGCCTGCATGAATGTCAATCGTATCGCCAAGATACTTGCGCGACATGACAGAGCATTCGATGTGCCATCCCGGTCTTCCCTCGCTCCACGGAGACTCCCAGAAGGGTTCCCCTTCCTTTTTCGGCTTCCAGAGCACAAAGTCCAGCGGATCCTCCTTCTCGTCCTCACCGCTCACCAGCAGATCCCTGCCGCCGGAACGGAGGTCATCCAGGTTCTTGTGGGAGAGTTTTCCGTACTGGGGATCCTTCCTTGTACTGAAATACACCGTCCCATTCTTCTCGTAGGCGTATCCTTTGTCAATCAGCGCGCTGATCATGTCGATCATTCCGCCGATCTCCTGCGTCGCCCTGGGATGCATGGTGGCAGGACGTACATTCATATGCTCCATGTCCTGCTTACACTCCTTAATATAACGCTCGGACACCTCCTGCGCGCTGATCCCCTCTTCGATGGACTTTTTGATGATCTTGTCATCCACATCCGTGAAATTTGAAACGTAGTTTACCTCGTAGCCCCTGTGCTCCAGATAGCGGCGGAGCGTGTCGAAGACGATCATCGGACGCGCATTGCCGATATGAATCAGGTCATAGACCGTCGGCCCGCACACATAGATAGAAACCTTTCCGGGTGTGATCGGCACAAATTCTTCTCTCTTCTTTGTCAGTGTATTGTACAGCAGCATAGGGATCCTCCACATCTCTTAGCCATCAGGATCTGCGGCAGAATGCAGTTCCTTTCAGAAACGTTTCAAGTGTATTCAGCGATGCAGGATTTGTCAACGGCACACATTCATCCGCAGCCGGGATCCGCACGATGAAGCTCTGACTCGCAAAGCATACAGACTGCCTGCGCGGCAATGCCTTCCTCCCGCCCGGTGAACCCCAGTCTCTCCTCGGTCGTGGCCTTGATCGAAACCTGCCCGCAGCTGATGCCGAGTGCGTCGGCAACGTTCTGCCGCATGGCGTCAAGATGAGGCATCATCTTCGGCCTCTGCGCGATGATGACCGCGTCGATGTTCCCGACTTCGTACCCGTTTTGGGCAAGCAGTTCTCCGGTCTTCCTCAGAAGGATCATGCTCGAGATCCCTTCATATTCCGGGTCAGTATCCGGGAAATGCTGCCCTATGTCGCCCAGCGCGGCACCGCCGAGCAGGGCGTCCATGATCGCATGGACGATAACATCCGCATCCGAATGTCCGAGCAGCCCCTTCTCAAAAGGAATCTCCACTCCTCCGAGGATCAGCTTCCTGTCCGGGGCGAGCCTGTGTACATCATATCCGATTCCGACTCTCATCTTCTCCATTTCTCCATGCCATACCGGCCTGGCAGTTTCCAGGCATCAACGCCATACAGGATGATCTGCGCATCGCCGGACAGCGCTAAAGTATAATTCACTCAACCGGCCTTATCGCGATGGGATTCTTCTCAAGTCCCCAGAGCGCTTCCAGGTTCCCGAAGGGATCCGCCGGAATGCCGGACTTCTTCTTTTTGCCCTTCTTCTCGGATACCGTAGGATGAAGGTCCAGTTTCTCCAGCACGTCGCTGACCTTTTTCACCGGGAAGATCTGCAGCGCGCTCTTCACTTCCTCCGCGACCTCCTCCAGGTCTTCCCTGTTCTCTTCAGGGATAAACACCTTCCTGATCCCGGCTCTCTGCGCAGCCATCAGCTTCTCGGGAAGACCTCCGATGGGCATGACTCCACCGCGCAGCGATACTTCGCCGGTCATTCCCCACTCCGGGCTCACCTCGCGTCCGGTTACAAGGGAGGCCAGAGCGCTCGTCAGGGTAATTCCCGCGGACGGGCCATCCTTCGGGATCGCACCCTCCGGAACATGGATATGGAGGTCATTTTCCGTGAACAGTTTGACCTTATCCGGATACATCGCCTTGATCAGGGAGACCGCAATCTGCACAGACTCCTTCATGACATCTCCCAGCTGGCCGGTGATGATCACTTTTCCGCTTCCCTTTGTAAAGAGGGTCTCGATAAAGAGAATCTCACCGCCCGCCGCCGTCCATGCGAGGCCTGTCACGATTCCCGGCCGCTTCTCCTCATGCACCGAGTCGTGGCGGATCGGCTTCTGATCCAGATATTTCCTCAGGTTCTCAGGGGAAACAATGACCTTCCTGTGCCCATCCTTCCCCTTCTCTTTCTTCCCGGAACGCTTTCCGGCCTTGTTCTCCACCACCTCAACGGCAGCATATCTGCAGAGTGTGTCCATCTGCTTTTTCAGGCCGCGGACTCCGCTCTCACTCGTAAACTGGTCGATGACAGCACGTATCGTGTCATCCGGAACCTCCAGCTCACTCTCACTGATTCCGGTCGCCTTCCTCGCCCTGGGGAGAAGGTGCCGCTTCGCGATCTGGAACTTCTCCACCGCAGTGTATCCCGGAAACTGGATCACTTCCATGCGGTTGAGCAGCGGCTCTGGGATCGTGTCTGTCGTATTCGCCGTGCAGACGAACAGTACATCCGAAAGATCATAGGGCACATTCATATAATGATCCGTAAAGCTGAAATTCTGCTCCGGATCCAGAACCTCGAGCAGCGCGCTCGAAGGATCTCCGCTGTAATCCCTGCTCAGCTTGTCAACCTCATCCAGGACAATGACCGGGTTGGAAGTGCCGGCATTCTTCATCGCGTTCATCAGGCGGCCCGGCATGGCGCCGATGTATGTCCTGCGGTGTCCGCGGATCTCGGCCTCATCGCGCACTCCGCCGAGGGAGATCCGGACGTATTTCCGTCCCAGTGCCTTTGCGATGCTCTGGCCGATGCTGGTCTTTCCGGTGCCCGGTGCCCCGACGAAAAGAAGGATTGAGCCCGACTGTTTCCTGTTCAGGCTCATGACAGCCAGCTGCTGGATGACCCTGTTCTTAACCTTTTTCAGGGCATAATGATCTTCATCCAGGATCTCTCTGGCCTTATCAAGATTGATCTTCTTATACTTCGCCTTCTTCCATTCCAGTGAAGTCACGAAATCGAGGTAGTCATACAGCAGGCCATACTCATGGGAGTTCTTTCCCTCCTGCTTCATCCGTCCGAGAACCTTGTCCGCCTCTCTGCGCGCGGTCTCATTCATGCCGGACTCCTCGATCTTTTTCTGGAATCTGGACACGTCCGAAACATTTTCCGGATGCATATTGTCCAGCTGGTCCTGAAGAAAGCCAATCTGTTTCTTCAGCGCATCTTCGCGGTAAAGCTTCTCATTTGTCTCCTTCGCATGCTCCTGAGCCTCCGTGCTCACGTCGGAGACCGCGATGAAGCCATACAGCGCCTGCTCGATCAGCTCAAGCCGCTCCGACTCCCTGTCGACCTCGAGGATGTGATACTTCTCTTCCGCGTCAAGCGTCAGGTACGCACTTAGCGCGGTGATGCACTCCTCGGCACTTTTCCACCGGGTGACGTAAGCCCTTGCCATGAGTCCCCAGGGAAACTTCTTCAGGAATTCATACAGACGGCTCTTCATCGCCTCCAGGCTGATCTGGCGGGATTCCTCATCCACGTCCCGGATATCCTCCCGGACCACGGCCTGAGCGAAGATCTCCCTCTCGGAAACCAGTATACTGCCGATCTCCATCCTGTCTTCCGTGCGCACCGAGATATCCCCGTCGTCATCCACGGACTCTATAACGCCGTTCAGCCCGATGGGATAAAAGTCCTCCTGTGTCAGGCTCTTCCTGCTCTTCTCGTTTTTCTGGAACAGGAACAGTACCTTATCTCCCTCCCGCATCTTCGCGGCAGAGGTCTCATCAAAAAAATCCTTCTTGAATGTCAGTGAAATATTCGGAAGGATAATCATGTTGTAAACTGGTATTGTAATCATATGGTTGTCCTCCTCCGGGTAATCTGTTAGTCAACCATACCATTAATTATTAGCAGTGTCAATGCTTGAGTGCTAATTAAATTGTGTAAAATCTGTATCCTGCCTGCAAGTCACATCCCGCCGCCCCCGCGGCTTCTTCTGCCGCTGCTCCTTCTGTGGTTTCTTCTGCTGTCTCCAAGTCTGCTCGCAAACACATTTTCCGCGGCTGTCTCAACCTCCGGATTCTCAGGCAGCTCCTTAGCTTCCTCTGTGTTCAGTTCTTCAGTCTTCCCGGTGGACTGCTCCTCTGTTCTCTCTGAGGGCAGCTCCTCTGTCTTCTCTGTGGGCTGATCCTCTGTTCTCTCTGAGGGCAGCTCCCCGGCTTTCTCCACAGGCTGTTCTCCGGCGTTTTCTGTGAGAGGCACAGCAGCTCCTGCCGACGCGGCGGCGTCCACAGGAATCTCCCCGGGAACCGGGCCGGACGAGGGAACTGTCTCCTCTTCCTCAGCAGAATAAGGGGTCTCGTCTGTCTCTTTTTTCGGCTTCCTCAGCCTCTCTTTCAGCCAGGAAAGAGCGTTCTGTGTTCCGGCAGCGGCACCGCCCACTGCCTCCCCGGTGCGGTCCGCCGCATCGCCCGCGATCCGTCCGACTTCCTTTCCCGCATCCCTGAGGTCCTTTGCGACTTTCTCACCGGTCGTTTCCGGGCGGATATTCAGCTTGAATCCGCACTTGGCACAGTACTTGTCACCTGTGGCAGCCGGACGTCCGCAGCTCGGGCAGTAGATAAGCCCCTTGATGTTATTCAGCTGCTCCGTATAGGAAGCGATATTCGCGTAGGCCACCTTTACAGCTGCCCATTCATCCTCAAGTCCCGCCTTCGGCGTATCGGGCTGATCCTTGTACACTGCCTCCCCGATCATGGCAAAGAGTCTCTCCAGAGATTTCTTCTCCTGCGTAATCCTGTTGGAAATCGAAACGGAATCACTCACCTTCTGCACCCCATTCTTCGTATCCTGTCCCAGCTTTGACAGTTTCTTACCAAGTTCACTCAGTCCCATGGCAACCTCCTTATGCAGTGATCTGGTTTCCCGTATAGAGCTGATAGTACTTCCCCTTCTGGGCAATCAGGTCATCATGCGTTCCACGTTCGATAATACTCCCGTTCTCAAGCACCATGATACAGTCCGCGTTCCGGACCGTGGAAAGCCGGTGTGCAATCACAAAGGTGGTCCGTCCCTTCATCAGGGCGTCCATACCCTCCGAAACGATGCGTTCGGTCCTCGTATCGATGGAGCTGGTCGCTTCATCCAGAATCAAAGCAGGCGGATCCGCGATGGCAGCCCGCGCGATCGAAAGCAGCTGCCGCTGGCCCTGAGAGAGATTCCCGCCATCCCCTGACAGCTTTGTCTGGTATCCGTCCTTCAGCTGGCGGATGAACCCGTCTGCTCCGGCAAGCTTTGCCGCCGCAATCACTTCCTCATCGGTCGCGTCCAGCTTACCGTAACGGATGTTTTCCATCACGGTTCCAGTAAACAGGTGCGTATCCTGCAGAACCATCCCCAACGAGCGGCGCAGATCGCCCTTGCGGATCTTGTTGACATTGATATCGTCATAGCGGATCTTTCCATCATCGATGTCATAGAACCTGTTGATCAGGTTCGTAATCGTCGTCTTACCGGCCCCGGTCGATCCGACAAACGCGATTTTCTGCCCCGGTTTAGCAAAGAGCGTAATGTCATGCAGCACCTCCTTCTCCGGTACATAACCGAAGTCCACATGGTCCATCACAATCTTTCCGGCCAGCTCGCGGTAATCAGTCGTCCCGTCCGCCTGGTGATAGTGCTTCCACGCCCAGCGTCCCGTCTTCCGGTCAGTCTCTGTGACCGTCCCGTCCTGCGCAATGTCCGCGTTGACCAGCATGACATAGCCCTCGTCCGTCTCACTCTTTTCATCGAGCAGGCTGAAGATTCTCTGCGCGCCCGCCAGAGCCATGACGATCGCATTCAACTGTGTCGACATCTGGTTGACCGGCATCGAGAAGGACCTGTTCAGCGTCAGGAACGACGCCAGCCCTCCAAGGGTGAATCCCCCGAAGCCCTTCAGCGCCAGGGCGCCTCCCGCGATCGCGCACAGGACGTAGCTGAGATTTCCGATCTGCATATTCAAAGGACCGAGCGCGTTCGAGTAGCGTACCGCCTTATCTGCGGAATAATACAGATCGCTGTTGAGTTCATCAAACTTCTCCTGGTTGATCTGCTCATGGCTGAATACCTTCACCACCTTCAGGCCCTTCATCATCTCTTCCACGAAGCCGTTCACCGCGCCAAGATGATTCTGCTGCGCGACAAAATGCTTCCCGGAAATGCCGGCAGCCTTTGCAGTCGCGAACAATGTGACAGCGACCATGAAAAGAGACAGGAGCGTCAGCGGCCACGAAAGCATGATCATCGCCACAAGAGTCGTGACGATCGTGAAGCAGGCATTGAACGCCTGTGTGATCGACTGAGAGATCATCTGTCGGAGCGCATCCACGTCATTTGTATAAATCGACATGATATCCCCGTGAGGATGCGTATCAAAATAGGAGATCGGCAGGCTCTCCATATGGGTGAAGAGGTCGGTTCTGAGATCCCTCATGGTTCCCTGCGTCACATAAACCATGATCATGTTCTGTACATAGGACGCAGCCACGCCGATGGCATAAAACAGCGCTACCCGTCCGATCGCGCAGGCGAGCGGGCCGAAATCAGGATCACTGCTCTTCAAAAGCGGCATGATATAGCTGTCGATCAGCGTCCGGGTAAACAGAGTTCCCTGAAGATTCGCCAGAACCGACACAACGATGCAGGCAAGAACAATGATGAAATGCACCTTGTAGCGTTTCATCACATAGCCGATGACCCGTCCGAACAGTTTCCATGGATGCTCAAGCTTCGGACGCGGCCCCATCATTCCCCCTCTTCCCCTTCCGGGGCCTCTCATGGGAGGATTGTTTCCCACACTTTTTTTCTCAGCCATTCGTCCTTACCTCCCCTGCCTGTCAAAATCACCGACGCCCCTGATCTGGGATTCATAGACATCGCGGTAAATCTCATTTGTCTCAAGCAGCTCCTCGTGGGTGCCGATTCCGTCAACACGTCCTTCTTCCATGACGACAATCCTGTCCGCATGCTCGACAGAGGAGATGCGCTGGGCGATGATCAGCCTGGTCGTGTCAGGAATCTTTTCCCGGAAAGCCTCCTGAATCTTCGCGTCCGTCGCGGTGTCCACCGCGCTGGTGGAGTCATCCAGGATGAGAACCTTCGGCTTCTTCAGAAGAGCCCTGGCAATGCACAGCCTCTGCCTCTGACCGCCTGAAACATTTGTTCCGCCCTGCTCAATATGAGTCTGGTAGCCTTCCGGCAGCTGACGGATGAATTCGTCCGCGCACGCAAGGCGGCAGGCCTCTTCACACTCCTCCTGTGTCGCGTCCGGATTGCCCCACCGCAGGTTTTCCAGTATAGTGCCTGAAAACAGCACATTTTTCTGGAGGACGACCGCCACCTCACGACGCAGCGTATCCAGGTCATATGACCTCACATCCTTGCCGCCGACATACACAGCTCCTTCTGATACGTCATAAAGACGAGGGATCAGGTTGACCAGGGAAGACTTGGACGACCCTGTTCCTCCGATGATCCCGATCGTCTCACCGGAGGCAATCTCCAGACTGATGTCATCCAGAACAGGCTTCTCCGCGGTTTCACTGTAGGAAAATGTTACATGCTCGAAGCGGATCGATCCGTCCGGAACCCTCATATCAGGATGCTCCGGATTCGTCAGTGTGATCTTCTCATCCAGAACCTGGGCGATACGGTTCATGCTCGCCTCACTCATGGTAAACATCACAATCAGAATAGAAACCATCATCAGATTCATGAGAATCGTCATGCAGTAGGTGAGAAGACTCATCAGCTCTCCCGTTGTCAGGTCTGAAGCCGTGATCATCTTAGCACCGAACCAGCTTAAGAGAAGGATGCAGGCATAGATGGAACCCATCATGACCGGGAGGTTGGAAACAACCAGCTTTTCCGCCCGGACAAATGACCCGTAGAGATTTCCGACCGCTTTTTTGAACTTATTGTCCTCATACTCTTCCCGGACAAAAGACTTGACAACGCGGATCGCGGTGATATTCTCCTGCACGCTTTCATTCAGATCATCATACCGGGAGAATACCTCACGGAAGTATCCTGCCGCTTTTCGAATTACAAAGAACAGAAAAACAGCCAGTATGATGACCGCGATCAGATAGATGCTGGTCAGCCTGGGACTGATGAAAAATGCCATGGCCATCGCGATCAGCAAGGACGCGGGCGCGCGGAATCCGATCCGCAGGATCATCTGGAAGGCATTCTGGATATTCGTCACGTCCGTCGTCAGCCTGGTAATCAGGCCGCTCACCCCGAAGTGGTCGATGTTTGCAAAGGAGAATCTCTGGATATGCTCAAACTCCGCCCTCCTGAGGTTCTTCGCCAGTCCGGTGGATGCCCTCGCGCCGAAGAAAGCGCCTCCCAGGCCGAACAGCAGTCCTGCCGCCGCGGCCAGAAGCATCCATCCTCCCACCCGGATGATATGGTCCATATCTCCCGTATTGACGCCATGATCGATGATCGACGCCATCAGGAGCGGAATCACCATCTCCATGATCACCTCACCGATCATGAAGGAGGGCGTCAGGATCGAAGCAAGCTTATACTCTCCCACATGAGCCAGTATGGTTCTGATGAAACTGTTTGCGGACTCTTTCTTGATCAATTGCGTACCCCTTCTTTGTCAGGTTCACGGACAGGGCCCTGTCAGAATCCGGACCGTCCGCAAACGGAATGCTTTCTGTTCATAGCTTACGCTTTTCCTTGAAAAAAACAAGTCCTCCTGTCCTTTACAGCGCAACACAAAATGAGTATATTATTCGAAACAACACGTTTCGGCCCGAGGAGCCTACTGATATGAAGTGGTCTGAAAAATGCATGATGGAGCTGACCCACCGCAATCTGTTTGAGAACGATGATCACCGCGCGCGTTTCCGGGATCTTCTGGACTGCTACTGTGCCGCGCCTTTTTTTACGAAGGGGCTGTGCAAATGTATGTACCTCTCCTCGTGGGACCAGAAGCAGTTCACTCAGATTCTGGATGTCCTGAATGAGATGGTTCTCGAGCGTGACAACGCGCTGAACCTTATGAAAGACAACGGGATGGTCCTCGAACAGGCGGCCAGGGATGAGGGCGATGAAGCCACGGCCGCCATTCTGGAGGCGTCCAAAGATTTCATGGAGGATATCCCCTATGACCGCTCCCGCCTGGATGCTCTTGAGGTAAATGAGCCCGAGGCAGCCTATATCATCAAGCGCGGCCTCCTTGCATCACAGTGCATCGACGACCTTCCGCCCGTTCAGGAAGAAGAATTCTGACAGTCCTTTCCAAAAGACGAATCGCGTTCATACAGAAGATTTCTGACGGTCTTTTCCCAAAAGAAGAAACAAATATAGAAGAAGAGGGAGATCATTTACATGAGACTGCTGTTCATCCGGCATGGTGATCCGGATTATACCCATGATACGTTGACGGAACAGGGAATCAGGGAGGCAAAGGCGCTTGCCCGGCTGATCCCGTCTCTTGGGGTGGGCGACTGTTATGTATCGCCGCTGGGACGGGCCAGAAAAACTGCGCAGCTCGCCCTTGAGGGAACCGGCATCATCCCTGTGGAGAAGGATTGGCTGCAGGAGTTCATGACAGACTATGATGTGAACGGTTCCAGGCTGCTTCAGGGCGTTTTCCCGAATCTGAAGCGGATGGAGGATCTTGGCAGAGATTATATCGATTCATATCGATCTTTAGGAATGATGATCAATCCCCTGATACGGGAACGCTTTACGCCGGATAAAGAAGGGAAGCTGCCGGAATATGCGCCGCATGTCCCCTGGGACATGATGCCGGAATACTATACTTCCCACCCGGAACTGTCAGATCCCTGTGACTGGCGTTCTTCTTATATCGCCACGCACGGAGGGAATATGCCGGCACCAGCAGACAGACCGGCAGCGGGAGCGCCAGCCGGCCGGAAAACAGAGAGCGCAGAGGAAACACCGGTCAGTACCTTTCTTGCCTGCTATGACTATGTAGCAGAATCATTTGACGCGTTTCTGGCGGAGTATGGCTATTTCCGCGAGGAGGGCGGTCTGTACAGGACCCGGAGGGGTACTGAAAACACTGTGACATTCTTCTGTCATTTCGGCATCACTGCGGTCCTTCTCTCCCGCCTGTGGAACACCTCCCCCTTCCTGCTCCTGCAGAGCCTGTGCACGGCTCCCACTTCCGTAACAGAAGTAGTCACGGAGGAAAGGGCAGAGGGCCTCGCATATTTCCGCTCTCTGAGGATCGGTGATACGTCGCATCTGACCATGGCCGGTCTGAAGACGTCTTTCGCCGCCCGGTTCTGTGAAACATATTACAGTGTGGGACAGAGACACTGAGTCTGGAAGGAGACGAATTCCTTTTTTCAGAAAACGACAGAGTTCTTTTACTTTTTCGTTTGCTGCGCCGGATTCGCGACGCGAAGCCAGTCCTTTAGGGCGCCGCCTTCAGACTGGTGTACCATCCTCTCCGCCTTCTTTGCCACCACCGGCGCACAACTCAGGCTCACGAAGGTTCCGTCTTCCGTGTAGGAAACCGACTGAATCCGGGCATTCTGCATCAGGTAGGTCAGTACATTTCCGGCCGGGTAGGGAATCAGATACTCGCGGTACACATTCTTCCGCTCGAGCTTTTCGAGAATTACATTTGTCAGCAGTTCTATGGAGGAAGACTGCGTCGCGCAGAGATATAGATTTTCGTTTGTCTCTCCTGCTATGCTGCTCTCGCGAAGACCGCGCTTTGGATATGGTATGGCCGGTTCTGTCTGGTCTGCCTTATTGAATACCGTGATCATCGGGATATGGCCCGCGCCGAGCTCCGTTATGGTCCGGCTGGTCGCCCTCATCTGTTCTTCATGATATGGATCCGAAACATCGACTGTCTGGACAAGCAGATCCGCCTGAGTTATTTCCTCGAGCGTTGAGCGAAATGCTTCCACCAGAGACGGAGGCAGATCACGGATGAAACCGACGGTATCCGAAAGCAGGAATTCCCGGCCTTTGTCTACTGAAATCCTCCGAACGCTGGTATCGAGTGTGGCAAATAACATATCCTCGGCATAGACCTTCTTCTCCGGTCTGCTCCCGGACCAGAGTTCGATCATGCCATTCATAATGGTGGACTTTCCGGCATTCGTGTATCCGACCAGTGCCACCTGCGGCAGGCTGGAATGAGTCCGTGCGCTGCGCTGTATACCGCGCTCCCTTCCGACCAGATCAAGTTCTTTCCGAAGTTCACTCAGCCGGTGGTCAATTGTACGGCGGTCAATCTCAAGCTGTTTTTCACCCTCTCCCCGTGTGGACATCGAACCTGATGCGCCGCCCTGGCGGTTCTGCGTCTCCCAGAGTCCCATCAGGCGTGGTTTCAGATATTGCAGTTTCGCCAGCTCTACCTGAAGCTTTGCCTCCCTGGTACGTGCCCTTGTCTCAAAGATTTCCAGAATGAGGCGGGTTCTGTCGATGATCGGGACACGGAGGATCTTCTGCAGATTGCGGATCTGTGAGGGAGAAAGCGTATCATTGAATATGACTCTCCCGGCTTCCATGTTTCTCACAAGTTCCGCAATCTCCTGCGCTTTTCCATGATGGACATACAAAGCCCTGTCGGTCTGCGGAAGCTTCTGTGTGATGGTACACACGGGATACAGTCCGCAGGCTTTCGCAAGCTCTTCCAGTTCCTCCATGGAATGCAGGAATACTTCTTCTGAAGGGAAGGCCCTCGTAAAGACACCGGCAAGGATAACCGGCTGCCTTTCACCGGTTTCTGACCGCTTGCTCAGCAGATCATCTGCTCCAAATAATGCTGCCATAGAATCTTTCTCTCAGTGTCTCCTGTACTTCTTTCCCCTTATACTCAATGCACAGCATGGTCAGACTGGTCAGCCATTATACTTAAAGCACAGCATTGTAATGTCATCAAACTGCTCGGCTCCGGCCACGAAACTGTTTATGCCGTCCATGACATTGGACAGAACCTCTTCCGGCATGGCCTCCGGATTTCGGTTCAGAGCCTCCAGCATCCTTTCCGATCCGAACAGCTCGTTTTCCGCGTTCGTTGCCTCCGCCACTCCGTCGGTATAAACAAACAGGCAGTCTCCGGGGTTCAGCTGGAATTCATGTTCTTTAAAGCGTACGCCCTCCAGCGCAGCCACTGCAGGTGAATGCCGGTAGGTGACCAGCTCATACCGGCCGCCTGCCCTTCGCAATGCCGGATGCTCATGGCCTGCATTTGCCGCAATTCCTTTACCTGTTGCAATGTCCAGAACTGCAAGCCATACTGTGACAAACAGCTGGGCCTCATTGCTCTCACAAAGCTGCTCATTAACATTCGCAAGCGCCTCTCCGGGACTCTCACCATTCTGCAGGTGGGATTTGATCAGCACCCTGGAGACCATCATGAACAGCGCGGCCGGAACACCTTTTCCGGACACATCCGCCATGACCAGCCCGAGGTGTTTGTCATCAGCCAGAAAGAAATCATAAAAATCACCGCCAACCTCCTTCGCAGGTGTCATGCTGGCAAATACGTCAAACTCCTGACGGTTGGGGAATGCCGGAAAAAGGCGGGGCAGCTGGCTGGCCTGGATATCCGTTGCCATACTCAATTCCGTCCCCAGACGAGTGGCAACTTCCTGCTGGTGCGCGTACTCATCGTTCTGCTCACGAATGATGACGGAGAACATATACACAGCCGCGCCTACCGTAGCGAGAATGATGAACTGGATCCCATAGGTAAAACTCTGGATGATCATTGCGACGATCGGTGAGACCAGATAGACCCAGAACGCGATCCAGACCCTTTTCGTGATGTTTTTCCGATAGCGGCAAAGCAGGTATCCGTCCACAACAAGCATGACCAAAGGAGAAAGGTTTGAAAGCAGATATCCCGGGCCGCGGTGGTATACATTACTCTCATCGAAATAATAGATCATTCCGGTAAACTGGCCGGTGACCAGAAAAGCAACATGTGCGCATATCAGAATCACCAGAATGATTTTTATCCTTTTTTCCCCGGACTTCTCCGCCTTCGACGCAGCCAGCACGAGCATTGATATCATGAAAGCCATAAAGCCTGCTGAAAGCACTTCAATAAAGGTGACCACCTGTAATGCCGTGCGAACAGCACCCCCTGAGGCACCATTCATAAGCTCGCGGACCAGATGGAAGGAAATATAGAGGATGATCAGCAGAAAGAAACCCTGAAAATACCGCCGGACCTCCTTTCTTAAATGCACAGAAGAGGAAATCTGCAGAAAGCACAGTCCACAGATGCCTATCCCAACTGCAATGAAAAAGAAATTAACAAAACTTTCAACTGAGATGTTCAATGTCATCGTAAATCACTCCTTCGCCAGGGTACCAAAAGAATCACCTTATTATTAGTTATTTATGTACAGGTCCTTAGTGTATTATATCAAAAAAGGGTAATACGAAACAGATTCCTGTTGTCAGCACAGCGATAATCCAACTGCCTGGACATTTTTTCAGAATCGTCACACCAAGACCGTCTTTCTCCTGCCCGTTCGCGCTTTCACTTTCCACTCCTGGGTACATTGTCATTATAGCACAGCAGACACAAAGACCACAAAAAGAGGAAGAGCCTGTTTCATCCCTTGGGCTGGGCGTGTTTGCGGTTTCCCTCGGTGCCAGGGACCTGATCACAGTCACGATCGCCATCTTTGCCGAATTCACTATAAACGGCAGATCCGATGATCAGTACCGTTCCTATGATTCCCGCAACTCCCATCGGTTCCTTCAATAATAACGCAGAAAGAATAACTGCCGTAACTGGGTCAATATAGCTCATTAAGGCACAGGTTTTTGCCGGCAGTACTTCTATTGATCCAAAATACAAAGCGTAAGCAATTCCCGTGTGAACGATTCCTACCGTAAGAAACAGAAATGTTCCTAATACCGACAGTTCATAGGTGTGAAGCGTCCCGGTCGCCGCCAGATACGGCAGCATCGCGGCGGCAGCTGAAAACAGCTGTATGATTGTCTTTTCGAATACAGGGATTCCATCTATCTTCTTGTTCAGCAACACCACCGTCGCGTACAGTACTGCCGCTCCAAGTCCAAGGGCTACCCCTGTAAAGCTTCCAACAGATCCGCCACCTATCACCCCTGAAACCAGCACCATCCCAACCATGGATAAGATCACGCACAGCAGATGCTTCGCTGTCAGCTTCTCCTTAAGTACGATCGGTGACAGGAGCATTACTATCATCGGCTGCATATAATAGCTGAGTGTAGCAACCGCCACCGTCGTGTAATTGTAGGCCTCAAACAGCAAAATCCAGTTAATTCCAATCAGGACGCCTGTGAAAATCAAAAGTGCGAAATCTTTCTTCCGGATTCGTCCAAGGTTGAACCGATCTCCACGAATTCTCAGGACAATCAGAAGAAACACTCCGCCCATAATCCCTCGCCCGCACGCAAGAACGCCTGAGGGGAGTGAAATGAAACGACGACACACCCCGATCGTTCCAAATATAACCATGGACATGGTCAGAGCGGATAAAGCTCTTATCCGCTCTTTCTCTGATTTCTCCATCTTTCACCAGATATTTCTATATCGTTTCGGTTGTAGTTCACAAATCAAACAGGAACTGGTCGATCTCAATATCGTAGCTGATGACCTGCTTTCCGTGTACTTCCTTTACCTCTCCGAAAAGCATTCCTGAAAGAATGTCCTTCGCTCCCTGTATGAGTTCCGGGATCACGGATACCGGCACTCTTAACTGTGCATGGGACGGATAGACCCAGTCAGAAGGATCCTGCCCTTCTGATGGAAGATGTTATGGTAAAGCATCATCTCAGATGGATGCATCATGAACTCGGAGAACTGTCTGTTTCCGGCGGTGTGATCGGGGCTTTCTCTACTCCCGCAGCCAGAAAGATACGGACACCATTATCATCGAGATACCAGGTATCTTCGTAGAGTTCTTTGAAACTGGTCATTGCTTATTCCTCAGAATACTTTGAATCGTTCAGCTATTACCTACACATTTCCTATAAATCGCTCTGCCGATTCTGTTCTAAGATCATTGTTCGGACCTAACAGCTTAATCATAGCGGTCTCCTATTCCGGAAGGCTCCCCTTCCTGATATTTTCCTGGATGATCTGATCTGTTACTTCATACAGCTTTTCAGATCCAAGCTTTGTCTTCTTCTGCCGGCCATAGACTGTCCTTGCTGATACACCGTGCTCAACCCAGTCACTGCCGCCATTGCTATGGTTCAGGATAAGCGGCTGCATGTTATCCATGGCATGAGAGTATTTCGCTTCCGGTGTCTGATTCTCTTCAAACTCATCAAAGAGGGCGATCAGCTCTTCCTTCTGATCATCTGGAAGTAACGAAAAGATCCGCTCCTTTGCAGCTTCTTCCCGTGCCTTCTGTGTCTTCAGCCGCTCCTCATCATAGGCGTAGGTATCGCCGGCATCGATTTCAACGATGTCGTGAATCAAGCACATGAGCATCACTTTCGTGATATCCACATCTTCATTCGCATACTCTCGCAGGATGTACGCCATAATAGCCATATGCCAGGCATGCTCCGCATCATTCTCATTTCTGCCGTTTCCCGAAAGATGCGTCTGACGGAGGATGTTCTTCTCTTTATCGATTTCCAGAGAAAAGTCAAGTTGTTTTTTCAGTCGCTCATCCATAAGTGCCTCACGAAGTCTTCCCAATCACTTCAAATGATTATTCTGAAACCAGAACCAGAACGTTTTCAGCAGTTGGCTCCAAGTACTCTTCCCGCATATTCCAGAAGGTCATCTCCATCACTTACAAGCACTGCGTCTTTAATAACCGTTCCCTTCACATATGGCTGAAGCTTCTCTTTCGTCTTCCCGATCCCACTTCCTCCAGATGTCGCAAACAAAGCCACCTTCTTTCCTGTGAAATCATAACCACTGCAGAAAGTGTTCACTACATTCGGCGCACAACCATACCAGATGGGAAACCCGACCAGAACCGTATCGTACTGATCAAAGCTGTCAACAGTTCCCTTTACCGGGACTTCACGCTTTCCAAGTTTCTCCTTGTTGCATCGTGAGAATGGATTTGTCCATCTGATATCTGCTTTTGTGTATGGACTTTCAGGCTGAATCTCAAAAAAGTCCCACCCCATATGAGATGCCGCCTGTCGTGCAAGTTTTCCTGTTCTTCCTAGGCGAGCAATTCATTAAGCTCTGCTTCCTCATACACAGCACGATCACAGCCAGGGCCAACGGCTGGATACTCATTAGCCCTGTTGACGACGGCTTCTGCAATCTCGGCATCGATCAGAACAATTATTTTACTGAATTGGTTCTGGATTGTCATATTGTTATCCTCATAATAAACCTTTAAACTG
>ONVT01000200.1 GCA_900321365.1 uncultured Eubacteriales bacterium
AGCTCATCCGAGTCGATAAACTCGATCGCCTGCTCGAGAGACAGCTTCCTGGCGGGCACCAGCTTCAGCGCCTCGTCCGCGCCCGAAGAACGCGTGTTGGTCAGGTGCTTTGTCTTGCAGATATTCAGCTCGATGTCCTCACTCTTGCCGCTCTGGCCGATGACCATCCCAGAATACACCTTGTCGCCGGGCTCGACGAAAAGCGTTCCGCGGTCCTGCGCATTGAACAGGCCGTAGGCAACGGCGACGCCCGTCTCAAATGAAATCAGGCTTCCCTGCTGACGGTATGTCAGCTCGCCCTTGAAGGGCGCGTACCCCTCGAAAATCGTGTTGATGATGCCGGTTCCCTTCGTGTCAGTCATGAAATCATTTCTGAAACCGATCAAACCGCGGGACGGAATCAGGAATTCCAGGCGCGTGCGACCGTCCATCGTGCGCCCCATGCCCTGCAGCTCGCCTTTGCGCAGTGAGAGCTTCTGGATGACGGTTCCGGAAAACTCGTCCGGCACGTCGACATAGGCGATCTCCATCGGCTCCACCTTTCTGCCGCGCTCGTCTGTCTTGAAGATGACCTCCGCCTTGCTCACCGCGAATTCGTACCCCTCACGCCTCATGGTCTCGATCAGCACGGAAAGGTGCAGCTCGCCGCGCCCGGAAACCTTGAAGGTGTCGGTATCCTGCGTATCTTCCACGCGAAGAGAGACGTCAGTGTTGAGCTCCCGGTACAGGCGGTCGCGGATATGGCGGGAGGTGACGTACTTCCCCTCCTGACCCGCGAGCGGGCTGTCATTTACGCAGAAATTCATGGAGATCGTCGGTTCCTCGATCTTCTGAAATGCAATCGCGTCCGGCATATCCGGCGCGCAGACAGTGTCGCCGATGTGGAGATCCTCGATGCCGGACAGGGCGATGATGGATCCGATCGTCGCCTCCTGCACGGGCACCTTCTTCAGCCCGTCGAATTCATACAGCTTTGTGATGCGGACCTTCTCCTTCTTGGAAGAATCATGATGGTTCACCAGCAGCGCGTCCTGGTTGACGCGCAGCACGCCGCGGTCGATCTTGCCGATACCTATACGCCCGACATATTCATTATAATCGATGGTTGAGATGAGCATCTGAAGGGGACCGTCCTCATCCCCTTCCGGCGCCGGGATGTGGCTGAGGATCGTCTCGAAAAGAGGAGACATGTCCTTCGGCTCATCGCCCAGGTCCTTCAGCGCGTAGCCCTCCCTGGCGGAGGCATAGACAAACGGGCAGTCGAGCTGCTTATCCGACGCATCGAGATCCATCAATAATTCCAGCGTTTCGTCCACCACCTCGTCAGGCCTCGCGCCCGGGCGGTCGATTTTATTTACGCAGACAATGAAGGGAAGGTCCAGTGCCAGTGCCTTCTGCGTGACGAAGCGTGTCTGTGGCATGGGACCCTCAAATGCGTCCACCACCAGGATCACGCCGTTCACCATCTTCAGCACGCGCTCCACCTCTCCGCCAAAATCAGCGTGGCCGGGAGTGTCGACAATGTTGATCTTCGTCCCGTTAAAGGAGACGGCGGTGTTCTTGGACAGAATGGTGATCCCGCGCTCGCGTTCAATGTCGCCCGAGTCCATGACGCGCTCGGCGACCTCCTGGTTCTCGCGGAACACGCCGCTCTGATGGAGCAGACAGTCCACCAGCGTCGTCTTACCGTGGTCAACGTGCGCAATGATCGCAACATTCCGGATATCTTCTCTTCGCATACTCTTGCCTTTCGATTCTTTCTGGTTTCTTCTTATTTTTTATCTTTTCTTCAAATATCCCGCAGATTCTACACCTATCCGGTGGAAGACGTCAACAGGCGCAGTTCCTTATAGTAATTCCCTTGAAAAGGAATCCCTTCTGATGTATATCTATGAGTACGGAACAACTAATAGTCAGAAAGGGGACATCAGACTCAATGAGAAAAGAAAACAGATGGACAGTCTATGATGAGAAGCAGCTGCAGGACCTGAATGCTCTTGCGGAGGAATATAAGAGCTTTCTGGACAGCGCAAAGACCGAGCGCGAGGCGGTTGTAGAGATGACGAAGCGCGCCAGGCAGGCGGGCTTCAGAGACCTTGCGGAGGTTGTCGCGAAAGGAGAGAAACTCAAGGCAGGTGACAAGGTCTACGCGGTGTGGATGAAGAAGACAATGGCGTTGTTTACGGTCGGCACAGAGCCGCTTGAGAAGGGCCTTCGGATCCTTGGCGCGCACATTGACTCACCGAGGCTGGATCTTAAGCAGGTTCCTCTGTATGAAAATACAGAGATGGCATTTCTGGATACGCACTATTACGGCGGCGTGAAAAAGTATCAGTGGACAACGATCCCGCTGGCAATTCACGGCGTGATTGCGAAAAAGGACGGCTCCGTTGTCGATGTGAAGGTTGGCGAGGACGAGACGGATCCGGTGTTCTGTGTGACGGATCTGCTGATCCACCTGTCGAAGGACCAGATGGAGAAGAAGCTCGGCGACGCAATCGCCGGCGAGAACCTCGACGTGCTGGCCGGCTCGCGCCCG
>ONVT01000126.1 GCA_900321365.1 uncultured Eubacteriales bacterium
CCGTCCTGAAGAACCTGCGAACAGTTCACCCGGCGCTGATCGGCGAGTCTGGACATCCAGGCAGGAAGAGAAACATTCTTTCTGACTGCATGCTTATCGTTGGCTGCTCGATAGGCGAGAGTATCTATCTGGATGATAGTGACAATATCATCTGCGTTGTGTTCGATTTTAGCCTGTGGTGTAGGAGATGGGATGTTGACCTTCTCATCCTCTAAAACACACAGACATCCAGCGGCAGCATCAGTGATCATGGCTATAGCATCAGACAGATTTTTACCGGAAGAAATACATCCGGAGATATCAGGGACACGGCAATAGAAGCCAGATCCATCCTCGATTGGTGACAACAAAGCGGTGTAAGTATATTTCATATAGGTCTCCTTTTGAGAAGGTCAGGGTATCAGTCCTGTCTCAGTTCATTCTGTTTGATTTCTTTGCGGATGTAGTATGCCTCCATCATTTGTACTATACACAAAAGTGTGTATAAAATCAATAGTAATACACAAAGATACTCATTTTCAGCAATGAAAATAGAATGAGAGAATTAATGAGAGAATTAGTGAAAGAAATACGATATTTGATATGTGATATAGAGTTGGAATCCACAAATAACAGTTTTAGACTCTTCAAAGTAAATGTGGATTCCAGAAAACTGCCGGTGGTGGGACTCGAACCCACACGTGGTTGCCCACAAAAGATTTTGAGTCTTCCTCGTCTGCCATTCCGACACACCGGCTGAAGCGAGATTATAGTAACATAAATGCGCTTTTGTGACAACAGCCAAAAAAGCGAACAATCCCGAAGGCGAGTACCTTCGGGATTGTTCGCAAATGCTCCGGATCAAACCTGGCAGTTCATGCTGACCGGTTCGAAATATAAAGATCCTGTATTCAGAAGGATCCTGTATTCAGAACCCCAGGTTATCGTTCACCAGGATGACATGAATGCGTCCTGCGTGGCGGGAGAAGCGGGTAATCAGGAACTGGCAGCAGATCGTGTCCGCTGACTTGCAGTTCATGCAGGAACCTGTTTTGGTACAGGGTGTGTCGAGCCCGAAGCGCTGGGCGTTGATTGGCGCTGCCACATTGCGGGCACGCTTCATCGCCGTGTCGAGATCGGGACATACCTTGTTCATGCCGACGATAAACAGTACCTTCTTCGGCCCCTGCGCGATGGCCGACACGCGGTTGGCATTTCCGTCAATATTGACAAGTTCGCCGTCCTCCGTCATCGCGTTCGTGCTGGTCAGAAATACATCCGCGTCATATGCTGCCAGCATGGCCGCGCGCTTGTCCGCCACGGCGTCCCGGTCGATAAAGTTGTAGTTTCCCTCCTTCAGCGCTTTGACAAGGCCGATCTCATGGACGCTCATCCCGCCGCCCATCGTCGAGGAGCTTCCCTCGGGGATCAGTTCAAGCGCCAGCTTCAGCGCCTCATTCCTGTCTGCCGCGTAGTATCCCGTCATATTCCGTGAAGCCAGGCCCTTGATGACCTTCTGCGCCAGAAGTTCATTTCTTTTGAAAGTATTATCTTCCATCTGTGATACCTCCTGTGATGGTTTCGGTTTCCCCATGAGTATAGCACTTCCTGAAAAGCCTGGGGAGAGCAGAGCGCGTATTTCCGGCTTTTACTCGGCCCTCACAAACGTATAATTGTCGTCATTGCCAAAGGTATCGTCTCTCCAGAGAATGTTGAAGGAAATAGAATCCTCATCTACGGAGGAATCATCCGCCGAACCCGCGTCGATCATAATGGCAAACAGCCCGGCTCCGTCGCCGGAGGCTTCCGTTTCCGGTTCTGTCTCTTCCGGCTTATCGGTAATTGTGGCATGATGCTCGGCTCCGTCCCAGTAGACCAGGGATTCACTGATGACGTCATAGAAAGCAGTCATCGTATAGAAGGTGGTTTCCGCGTCCCGTCCGCCTCCGTCGGAAATGAAGAAGGCCAGTCCGCCGTCGTCAGCAGGAGAGACTTCCATCATATGGGATCCGCCGTCCGTATCCTCCCACAGGCCTTCAAAATAAGGCAGCAGGTCTTCGCCCGTCATCGCGTATGCCTGGCCGCCGCCGATGATTTCCTTGATTTCTTCATCCTCGGTGCGGACCATAAAGTCGAGATACTCTTTGACATAATGCCCGTTGGTGTACACCAGGCGGATCGTGTCCTCGCCGTTATCAATCGCGCGGAAACTGCCCGCATAGGCCAGGCCTTCCTCCATATCCGTTTCTGTGATCGGCTCGACAAAGGAAGCGTCTCCTTTGTCTCCCTTCCAGGATTCCCACCAGAAACCTTCCTCGAGATATTCCTCAGCCGGTTCCTTGATCCGGATCGTCAGGACGCCGTCCTCCAGTTCGGCTGAGACACTGTTCTCAAGAGAAGCCTCAGAGACGGCATCAGGCTCGGTTTCCTGTGCCAGAACCGGTCCGGCCGCCAGACCAATTGTCAGCAGTGCACACCCAACACATCCAATCAACCATTTTTTCTTCATAATAATACCCCTTTCTGTCTGCAGTCACTTTTGTCTTTATTCAATGCAGCTTGTTTTTAAAAATGCAGCTGCGAGAGCTGTGTCCCGCAGCTGCCTGTAGATACGAAGAATTCCGGACAGGGCCAGATTGGTAAAACTGTTCATGGATTTTTCACGTGTCTTTCAATTGTCGTGTTTCTCACGTTTTTTCTGCGTCATGGACAGCAGCGCGTCCTGCAGCACCTTGGAGAAATTCACCTGGTGCGCCTCGCCG
>ONVT01000108.1 GCA_900321365.1 uncultured Eubacteriales bacterium
ACGCTTAGTCGGAGTTATACTGGTTAACCTTAGCGATTTCCAAGCGTCAGCGCCGGAAAGCGCTTAGTTTAACCGCATATACCGCAGTGAAATCGTCCAAAACGGAAAAGAATTTCGTTCGCGAGTATAGCAGTTAGCCTGGGGGAAGCGGGCTGTGGTGACTCACGGAGGCGCTCCCGCAGCCACGGAGGGCATCCCTCGGCACCGTTGACTTCAATGCAGTGACGTGTTACAAAGAGACAGGGACGGCTTACCTGTTCATCGCGCACGACCTGTCCATGGTCAAATACATCTCGGACCGGATCGGGGTTCTGCACCTTGGTCGCATGCTGGAGACCGGGACCACTGCGGAGATCTTCTCGCGTCCGCTGCATCCTTACACCAGGAGCCTCCTGTCCGCGATCCCGAGCCCGAATCCGAGGACGGAGAAGGACAGGGTGTCGGTGGGGTATGACTATGCAGCCAGCGGACTGGACTATGACCAGGGGACCCTGACAAAGATCGCGGGAAGCCACTATGTCCACGGAACAGCGCCCGAGATCGAGAAGTGGATGTCGGAGACGGCCTGACGAGCGCGCAGTGGAAAGCGCCTGCTGATCCGGATTATGAAAAAAGACAAGAGGGAAAAATATGTCAATCCTTGCCGCGTTTATGGTGCCGCACCCGCCGATGATCATTCCGCAGATCGGGCGGGGAAGCGAGGCACAGATTCAGGAAACGACTGACGCGTACAAAAGGGTGGCGGACGAGATCGCGGAACTTAAGCCTGAGACGATTCTCATCACAAGCCCGCACAGTGTGATGTACGCGGATTACTTTCATATCTCGCCCGGGAAGAAAGCAAAGGGGTCCTTCGCTGATTTCGGCGCTCCGCAGGTGAAGTTCACGGAGGAATATGACCAGGAGCTGGCGGAGCGGATCGCCCTTGAAGCCCGCAGGGAGGGTTTCCCCGCCGGGACATCCGGCGAGCGGAACGCTTCTCTTGATCACGGCACGATGGTTCCGCTCTGGTTCATCCGCAGGAAATACCAGGGAGGCAGGATCGTGCGGATCGGACTGTCAGGACTTCCGCTGACCGATCACTACAGGTTCGGAATGATGATCCGCAGCGCGGTGGAAGCTCTGGGAAGAAGAACCGTGCTTGTCGCCAGCGGCGATCTGTCGCATAAGCTCCAGGCATACGGACCGTATGGAATCTCCCCGGAAGGGCCGCAGTATGACTTGAGGATCATGGATGTCTGCTCACGCGCGGCCTTCGGCGAGCTGCTTGACTTCGACGAGGTATTCTGCGAGAAGGCCGCAGAGTGCGGCCACCGGTCATTTGTGATCATGGCGGGAGCCTTTGACGCTCAGAAGGTCCGCGCGCAGGCCCTTTCCCATCAGGATGTGACCGGCGTGGGATACGGCGTCTGTACGTTCTTTCCGGAAGGGGAAGACGACGGTCGGCATTTTCTGGACCGGCATCTGAAGAAGCTGGAGCAGGAACTGGAGGAGAGGAACTCCAGAATGGATCCTTATGTCCGGCTTGCCCGCCTTTCCATGGAGACGTATATCCGGGAAGGCCGCAGGATCTCCATCCCGCAGGGGCTTCCGGAGGAGATGTTGAAAATGCGCGCGGGCGCATTTGTCTCGATTCACAGTCATGGAAGGCTGAGAGGGTGTATCGGAACGATTGCCCCCACCACGCGATGCGTCGCGCAGGAGATCATCCGGAACGCGGTCAGCGCGTCCACTCAGGATCCCCGTTTTGCCCCGATCACGGAGGATGAGCTGAAATGGCTGGAGGTCAGCGTGGATGTGCTGGGGGAACCGGAGAAGATCGACTCTGCCGACCAGCTTGACGTGAAGCGCTACGGCGTGATTGTCAGCTGCGGATCCAGGCGCGGACTCCTGCTTCCGGACCTGGATGGCGTTGACACGCCCGCGCAGCAGATCTCCATCGCCCTTCAGAAGGGCGGGATTCGCGAGCATGAGAATTATCAGCTGGAGCGGTTCGAAGTGATCCGGCATGTGTAGAGCTTAAGAGTGAATGCTTCACAGGGATTATTTCGGGCAGAAAAGTGAGAAAAACATGGCAGAATGCGGAGTGTGCTTCAGGCACTGTGAGATCAAAGAAGGCGGGATTGGATTCTGTGGTGCGAGGACCTGCGTGGAAGGAAGGGTTACGGCCGCGAACTATGGCCGGGTCACGTCCCTTGCCCTGGATCCCATCGAGAAAAAGCCTCTGAACCGCTTCCATCCGGGCAGCATGATCCTGTCGGTGGGAAGCTATGGATGCAATCTGCGCTGCCCTTTCTGCCAGAACGCGGAGATCTCCTGGTCTGAGCGTGCCATGCGCTTTGCGAAAGAGGCGGATGTCTTCTCCCCTGAGGAACTGGCGGAAATCGCTCAGTCCTGCAGGGACAGAGGAAACATCGGGATCGCGTTCACCTACAACGAACCGCTGACTGGCTTCGAGTTTGTCCGGGACACCGCGCGCCTTGTCCATGAGAAGGGAATGAAGACGGTCCTTGTCACGAACGGGACGGCGGAGCTTTCCGTTCTGGAAGAACTGGCCCCTCATATCGATGCGATGAATATCGATCTGAAAGGATTTACGGACCATTTCTACACAGATGTGCTGAAGGGGAACCGGAAGATGGTGATGGACTTCATCATCCGTGCGGTGCAGCTGTGCCATGTCGAGCTGACCACGCTGATCATTCCCGGTGAAAATGACACTGTTCAGGAGATGGAACAGCTGAGTGGCTGGATCGCCTCCCTGAAGCGCAGAGACGGTAAGGCGGACGGAAGAAAGATCCCGTTGCATATCACACGGTTCTTCCCCCGTTTCCATATGACAGACCGCGGCCCTACAGACATTTCCCAGATCCGGTGCCTGGTTGAGGCAGCCCGGAAGAACCTGGACTATGTCTACAGAGGGAACTGCTGAACAGAGCTGAAAACCACTGTAACTGATAAGGAGAAAAAGATTGTGGTAAAGATGTATCAGGTGTCCACGCTGCAAGCCCTTATGCTGGGGTATTCCCGTTCCGTAGTAACCGTATCGGAATTGCTGAAACATGGGAATACCGGGCTTGGAACCTTTGAGGACGTGGATGGTGAAATGATCGTGATTGACGGGATATGTTACCGTGCGACAGAGTATGGTAAGGTGGAGGTCGCCAGGCCGGATAAAGGTGTCCCCTTCTCCGCGGTCTGCAATCTGTCCGGAAGCAGGACATTTGACATGGGAGCATTTCAGAATGTGGATGCACTCAAAACACAGCTGAATCTTCTGATTGAGGAAGACTTTGGCCTGAACAGCATGCATATGGCACGGATCGATGGAGAGTTTTCATTTGTGGATGCCAGGTCCGAGTCGGCGTACAGGTCTATGCATGTCACTCTCAAATCGGTCCTGGAGCAGACCCAGAAAGCCTTCTGTTTTGAGAACATAAAGGGTTCATTGGTATGTTTATACTACCCTGACTATATGGATGGCATCAACGCAGCCGGATGGCATCTGCATTTTGTCTCTGATGACCGGAAGCTTGGCGGACATGTGTTCGATATCTCCATGATCCGCGGAAGAGGAATCATGGATAAGGTCAATACGATAGAACTCAGGCTGCCGGATGAACCGGTATTTGACACATATTCCCTGAAGGAAGCATCCGGGAATGAGATTAAGCAGGTAGAACAGGGAAAGGAATGAAAGCGGCAGATGATTGTGTACAGCCTTCAAAGGTGGTAGTATTATTGCAGCCTGTGCAGACTGCGTGGCGACCGATAACCGATCAGGAACAGGAGGATGGCAGGTTTGAGAACCGTGCCTGCTCATCTTTCCGGCACGACTGAAAAGAAAGACGAGGATATCATAATGAAAAAGAAATCATTGCTGTTTGCTGTTACGGTGGGACTTACGGTGCTCTGTGCCGCGACTGTCAGCGCTGAGACATTTACGTCGTCAGACGGAGTAATCTCTGTTGAAACCCCGGATGACGGATGGGTCCAGACCAATGATCCGAATTACTGGTTTACCATCTCCGACGGCAAAGATACCATTACCATCGACCATCTTTCCAACGGTGAGAGCCTGCCAGCCGTGCAGGTTGCAGATGAAAACTATGGTGCGGTTTATCAGGCCTTTGTTTCAACAAAGAACGAGGTGTTTGTGGTAAAGGCGCTGGCAGCGGACGCGCAGGATCTGGAATCCCTGATGAAGATGGTTGGCACAATCAGGGTTCTGAAATTTGATACAAAGACAGCAATCCAGAAGTCTGCTTCGCCGCAGGTATCCGAATTTGGCCTCAAGCCGGTCAACGCAGACTACTATTGTACAGGCTCTGATGTAAACGTCCGTGTCGGATGCTCAACAGATGAGGCCTCGCTCGGGACGCTCAGCAAAGGACAGAAGGTTCAGGTAGTCGGAGCAGTCACGAGAAACGGTGAGGACTACGGATGGTACCAGATTTCCTTCAATGGCAGTACCGGTTTTGTATCCAGCGGTTTCCTTTCCGCAGATCAGCCGGCCGCCCAGGAACCTGCGCAGAAGAAAAGCGACAGTGAGCCCTATCAGCTTGCGGACGGATTCACCTGTTATGACAGCAGGGGGAATGTCCAGGGGCTGCTGAGGCCTTACAGCGATGGCCTGTATTATTCCAATGATATGGTGGCGTATGCTGACAATGGTGACGGATCCTACTACAGCTATTCCGTCGGAGAATACCTCTATGACTATAACCCTGTTTCCGGCAGTCCTGATGATGCCTATGCAGCTGATAAGAACGAAGCTCCCTATCAGCTCGCAGGAGGATTTACCTGCTATGACAGCAGAGGAAATGTCCAGGGACTGCTGAGACCTTACAGTGACGGTCTGTATTATTCCAATGATATGGTGGCATATTCCGACAATGGTGACGGTTCTTACTACAGCAGCGCGGTCGGGGAATACCTCTATGATTATAATCCGGTATCCGGCAACCCTGACGACGCCTATGCATCCGATTATTAATTCTGTGAGGCAGGCGGATGCGATGTCCTGACTGAAAGACGGGATGGATACATAGTCAACGTCAGAATTCTTTTGACGTTGACTATTATGTCTCCGGCCAGATGCGCACGGATTCGCAAAGGAAGTATGCCGCCTGAAGGCGGCGCGGCAAACGACAAAGGAAAAAGATTTTTGTCGTTTGCTGCAGATCCGGGAAGGCGGAGAAAAGCGGAAGAAAAAGGGGATTAAGGGGAAATGATTCGAGAAAGAAGAATCCGGGCCGGAAAGGGGATGCTTTCGGTCCTGGCAGCGGGAGCTGCAGCCTTGTGCCTGCTCTGGTGGAATCCGCAGGGCAGGGTTTTGTATGCCGAGGATGCGGTGGTTGACGAGGAGAATCCGGTAGACGAGGATGCCGTCTCCGTGGAGGAAGCGTCTCCCGTAAGCTCTGACCCGGCGCAGGTAGAGGGCCTGTTTGAGGTGGTCAGCGAAAACTCTGACTCTGCCGGTGAAAACGCGGAGGACGAATCCGGTTCGAAGAAGGATAAGAAAAAGGAGAAAGAGAAAAAACTGATCGTAGGGTACAAACAGGTCGGAGCCCAGGCAAGTATTCATTTTGAGATGGGTGAGAAGCCGTCCCTGGATCGTCTGATGCAGCAGTTCCCCACGAAGCTGGATGTGTATTTCCTCGGGGAGAAGAAGCCGCAGACGGTTCCGGTGACATGGGAGAGCTACGGTGACGACTACAGTTCGACAAACCTGAATTATTATTTTTTCACGCCGAAGTTTGACTCGTCCAAATATGAAGTGATGGGGATGAATCTCCAGTCAGAGTCTCCGTACATCGAGGTGATACAGAACGCTTTCACGTATGAGATGATCGAATCCGCTCCTCCAAAGGAAAATGAGGCTGCGGTGGTTCAGTACTGCATGGAAAAGCTTGGCCTGAATACAGCGGCGACCTGCGGCATCCTTGCCAACATATACTGTGAGTCCGGATTTAGGACAAATGCAATCGGTGACGGGGGGACGTCTGTCGGAATCTGCCAGTGGCACAACAGCAGATGGACGAACCTGAGGAATTTCGTGCCGGATGACTGGCAGACGCTGGACGGCCAGCTTCGGTTTATGAGAAAGGAGCTTCTGGGCAGATACAGGGATACACTGGATTATCTGAGAGCCGTACCGGATGATGAACAGGGAGCATACGATGCTGCCTATTACTGGTGCATGCATTATGAGATGCCGGACAGGATTCTGTCCAGGAGCACGACCAGGGGCTATCTGGCAAAGAATGTCTACTGGAAGCGCTATGGCCTGGGCGAGGATGAGACCGAGGCGGAAACGGATGAGGAAGAGTCCGAACCGGAGATGGATGGGAAAGAGACCGAATCGGAGACGGAGGCAGAAGAGAAGGCATTGACTGCAGAATCTGAAACCGAAATGCAGGAAGAGGAGCCGGACACGGAGGCTGAATCGGGTTCAGAGACAGAGCAGAAGACAGAGGACATTGTACCGGCACAGGAGACGGAAACAGAAACGAAGGCAGAAGCCATGACTTCGGATGGAGAAACAGAGGCCGGGACCGGGGAGACTGAAGAGGATGAAAAGGAGATGAAAAGCTCCTTCGCGGGATCCTGGCGTTGCATCTCCGAGAACGGACTGTTCATCCGTGAGGACAGAACCACAGAATCAACTGCTGTCGGATCGATCCCCTATGATGGGATTGTGACGGTGCATGCCGGCGACGGAGAGTGGGCACGGGTCTCCTATGATGGAAAAGAGGGATACAGCAAGCTGGAATTCCTTGAAAGAATTCCGGAAGAAGATCAGAGCGAATCAGAGCTCTGATCTTCACATTTTTTCCATACATCAGTCATATTTCGTTCGAAAACCTTCTGTAGGATGGGGAGCAGTAAACAAAACCACCACAGAAGGAGGATGAAATATATGAGGAAGTCATTGATCGCTGCCATGCTTGCGGCTATTACAATCGGTGCGGTGGCCGGAGGAGTGGCCATCTCGGCATCTCAGGAGGATACAAAGCTTCAGATCGCAGCGGGAGAGACCGTTCCGGACAGTGAGGCGGGCCAGGACGTGTCAGCTGAAGACCGGCAGGAGGATGCTTCCGCAGATGTACAGAGTGTAACAGAAGTTGCGGCCTCCCTTCCCAGCGGGAGCATCGCGAGGACGGAACTTGTGGAAACTGCAGCCGGAGACACGATTGCGGATATTGTGGAGAATGTGATGCCGGCGATGGTGTCCATCACGAACACCTCCGTTCAGGAAGTAATGGACTGGTTCCGCGGTGGCAGCATGCAGTACGAGAGCAGGTCTGCCGGTACCGGCGTGATCATGGGAGAGAATGAAACCGAGCTTCTGATCGTCACGAACAATCATGTGGTGGATGGAGCCGACAAGATCGCGGTGACATTTATCGATGAGGAATCTGTCGAAGGAATCGTGAAGGGAACCGCAGAGAACGATGACCTAGCCATCGTCTCCGTGAAGCTGGAGGACATCGACGGGGATACGCTGAGTAAGATCCGGATCGCAAGTGCCGCTGACTCCGGGGATATCCGGGTCGGCGAACAGGTTGTCGCGATCGGGAATGCGCTTGGTTATGGCCAGTCCGTAACGACAGGCATCATCTCGGCTCTTGGCAGGCAGGTGCGCGTCCGTGACGGCTACGGAACCTCAAGCTATGAAGAGCTGATCCAGACGGACGCGGCGATCAATGCGGGCAACTCCGGCGGCGCTCTGCTGAACATGAAGGGTGAGGTGATCGGCTTCAATTCCGTGAAGGCGAGTGCGAACGGCGTCGAGGGGATGGGATATGCGATTCCGACTGCGAAGGCGCTTCCGATTATCCAGAATCTGATGAACAGGGAAAACCGGGATAAGGTTTCCGAAGAGGACGCGGCTTACCTTGGCATCACCGGCGAGACTGTCGATGTGAGCGTATCACAGCTCTACGGACTTCCGCTTGGCGTATATCTGAGTGAAGTCACGGAAGGCTCTCCCGCGCAGGAAGCCGGAATGAAGGTTGGCATGATCATAACGGCATTCGAGGGACAGACGGTTGAGACGATGGCCGACCTCCAGGATATTCTCTCCTACTATCCGGCAGGTGAGACTGTGACCATAACCGTACAGAAGGCAGACGACAGCGGAACGATCCAGGAACAGGATCTGGAAGTAACCCTTGGACGCAGGACCGACTACATCCACACGAACTGATATGCCCGGTTTTTTGCCGGGAACTCTCGAAGGAAAAAACTTCACAAGTTATTCTTGAGCAGCTCTTAAAGGGGAGTTTGACAAACGATTCAGGAATCGGTATAGTATCAATACCGTGCAGCCGGGGAGATAGCGGTGCCCTGTACCTGCAATCCGCTACAGCAGGGGTGATGCCGAACCGAGGCTCTTTGTCTGTGGAGCAGCGCTTCATAAGCGGTGATGACGTCTGGGTCCTGCGCAACAGATCTCTGTGAACCGTGTCAGGCCGGGAACGGAGCAGCACTAAGCAGACCCTTCTGTGTGCCGCAGGGCTGCCTGGATTGAGCTGGCTGTGAAGAAAGCGTCTGTGGGCAGTCGTCGAAGTGAGGCGCACGGTATGAAAATTACAGGCAGTCCCTGCGTGGGCTGCCTGTTGTTTGGTCAGGGGAAGAACGATGGACCAGGAGAAGCGTGATCTGCATTTCATGAGAGCGGCGATGGCTCAGGCAAGGAAGGCGGAAAAACTGGATGAGGTGCCGATTGGCTGCGTGATTGTATGCGACGATCAGATCATCGCACGCGGCTACAACCGCCGCAATACAGACCGCAATACCATCTCCCATGCGGAGATGAACGCAATCCGGAAAGCCTCGAAGAAGCTCGGAGACTGGAGGCTCGAAGGCTGTACGATCTACGTTACACTGGAACCATGCCAGATGTGCTCCGGCGCCATTGTACAGTCGAGAATCGACCGGTGCGTGATCGGAGCGATGAATCCCAAGGCAGGCTGCGCCGGCTCTGTGATGAATCTTCTTCAGATTGCGCAGTTCAACCATCAGGTCGAAATAACGAAAGGCGTACTGGGAGAAGCGTGCGGCAGAATGCTGAGTAACTTTTTCCGGACGCTCCGCGCCCGCCGCAGCAAAGAAGAAGACCCGACGGAAACGCAGCCTGAACCATTCCTTTGATCTGTGGCGTATTATTGCACACGGTGTCTTCTGTCTTTTAGTTTTCCTGACGCGTGCCTGGCCTTTTTTTCTATGTACATTGCTCTGTCAATGGCTTCCAGAAAAGCATCTTTATCTTTCGAATCAAATACTGCGTGGCCCATGGACAGGCTGATTGTGTAAGGCAGGTCTGATGACTGGTTTAATACTTCAACACCTTTTTTGATCTCATCTTCAACTGCCCGGATGGCATCCTCCTGGTTGGATACCAGGAGGAGAATGAATTCATCTCCGGCAAAGCGAATAGCGATACTGTCATCCGGGCTGACTTCTCTCAGCAGATTGGCTGTATCACGCAGTGCCCTGTCTCCCATAGAATGGCCGAAGCGGTCGTTGATCTCTTTGAAAAAGTCCATATCAAGCATGATTCCGCTGTGTCCGTTCCAGGTGTTCAGAACACGGTCAAGATAATGCCGGTTATAAAGCCCTGTCAACGGATCCCTGTAAGCCAGTTCAGTCTGTGTACTCATATAAAGAGCAGCCAGACCGAGGGAAGTGCAGCACCAGGCAAGTGAAAGCCCATAGAAAAGGCTCTGGAGTATAATTCCGGTCAGGACAGGCGTCAGGAATATCCAGATTGGGAAAAAGACTTCAATATGATGCCGACGGCGATACTGGTAAAATACAAAGATGCTGTTTCCGATCATCAGAAATGCTACCAGATACAGGGAATATGATGCAGGAAGACGATAATAGGCATTTTGACTGTCCAGATTAAACAGATAGTGTCCAAAGATATTGCCGAGAACAGCGATCCAGCAAAGAACGAGCAGGATCAGGTGTGGCTTATAGACTGTTGTCAGCCGCTTCTCCTTTTTGTTCAGGTGATAATCCA